>NZ_JADNQM010000054.1:0-42084 GCF_046269425.1 Amycolatopsis sp. cmx-11-12
CGTTCCCCTTCACCTCACCGGACCTTCCACCAGCAGACCCGACCAGTGTCGCCGCACCGGCCGGTGTGTTGTACGGGTTCAACGTCGGATCACAGGGTTTAGTGCACTGGGACCGCTTTTCCGCCGACAACTACAACGCGGTGGCACTCGGGCGCTCCGGCGCGGGCAAGTCCTACCTGGTAAAGCTGGAAACCCTGCGCAGCCTCTACCGCGGGGTCGAGGTATCCATCATCGACCCCGAGGACGAGTACCGACGGCTGTGCGAGGCCATCGGCGGCACCTACATCCACCTCGGCGACGCCGACGTCCGCATCAACCCCTTCGACCTGCCGATCGCGGTACGCCCGGACGGGCGCCGCACCGCACCCAAGGACGCCCTGACGCGCCGGGCGCTGTTCCTGCACACCGTCGTCGGGGTGCTGCTCGGCACCGAGCTGTCCGCGCAGCAACGCGCCGTGCTCGACCGGGCGATCATGGCCACGTACCAGCAGGCTGGGATCACCAGTGACCCGCGGACCTGGGGTCGGCAGGCGCCGCTGCTCGCTGATCTCGCCGCGGTCCTCACCGGAACCGCGGACCCGGTCGCGGCGGACCTGGGCGCCCGACTGCACCCGTTCGTCGAGGGCGCGTTTTCCACGCTGTTCTCCGGGCCGACCACCACCCGTGCTGAGGGGCACCTGACGGTGTTCAGCCTGCGTGACCTGCCCGACGAACTCCGGCCGATCGGCACGCTGCTCACGCTGGACACGGTGTGGCGGCGGGTGTCCAACCCGGCCATCCGGCGCCCGAGGCTGATCACGGTCGACGAGGCATGGCTGCTCATGCAGGATCCTGCCGGAGCGCGGTTTCTGCACCGGATGGCCAAAGCAGCCCGGAAACACTGGGCTGGCTTGACGATCGCGACCCAAGATGTCGGCGACGTCCTCGGGACAGACCTGGGCAAGGCGATCATCGCCAACGCCGCGACGCAGATTCTCCTACGCCAAGCGCCGCAAGCGATCGATGAGATCGTGGCGACCTTCAACCTGTCCGAAGGCGAGAAACAGTTCCTGATTTCCGCGGACAAGGGACAAGGTCTGCTCTCGACCGGGACGCAGAGAGTCGCGTTCCAGTCGCTGGCGTCTCCGCAGGAAAACGCGCTCATCACAACTGATCCGGCCGAGTTGGCGCAGTACGCAGACCACGAATCTAGCACGGACGACGGCGCGTTTGTGGACCTCGGCGTTTATGACACTGAGCTGGCTCTCGACGCGGACGCTGACGGCCACGTCGACCTCGGCAGCGCCGCATAGCCCAACCCGCTCGCTGCGGATCTCTTCAACCACAAACGTTTCTGCCCGTTTCTTGTACTCGCCTGACTTTCCTTTGCGAGGTGTCGTATGTCTTCTTCCGCCAGCGTGACCACGGTTCCGGCGCGGCCGGCCCGGTTGCTGACGCAGAACCGGGAGATGCGCGCGATCGGTGTCTGGAACTGGACTTTGCCCGCGCTGGCCGCCCGGCTGCCTGATGGACGGACGCAGGTGACCTGCCCGGCGGCGAGCGCGTGCGCGCGGATCTGCTACGCGCGCAACGGAACCTATCTCTTCCCTGCGGTCAAAGCCAAGCATACCGCCAATCTCGCGTACGTCCTGGACGATCTACCCGGCTGGACAGATGCGATGATCCGCGAACTGTCAGCGCCGCGCCTCATCGGGAAATTTGTCAGAGTGCACGACGCCGGGGATTTTTTCAGTGATGCCTACACTTTGGCGTGGTGTCGCGTGATGCGCGCGTGCCCACCGGTGACATTTTATGCCTATACCAAGGAAGTTCGACGGTTCAAGCGGCTGATTGAACCGGACCCACCCGAGAACTTCCTGTGGGTGTACAGCTACGGCGGTCGCGAGGATTCGTTGATCGACCCCGACCGTGACCGGGTCGCCGATGTGTTTCCCGATGAGGACGCCATCACCGAGGCCGGGTGGTCGTCGCAGGAAGCGTCGGATCTGCTCGCCGTGCTCGGTCCGCGATTGGTCGGGGTGCCCGCGAACCGCATCCCGCATTTCCTCAAGCGCATGGGCGGGCGGCGGCTGTCGCAGTGGCAGGCCGAGATCGACGCCGAACGAACACGCAAGCGGCGCCGTCATCTGCGACTCGTGCCCAACGACCCGTCAGCGCCTACCCCGATGCCGGACGGCCAACCGAGCGCGGACGCCGCCGAGCGATACGCGGCCTGAATCCGCGGCCTTTCGACTTTCCTTGCGAGAGGGGATTTCTGATGTCATCAACTCAGTCTGTTGTCGCTTCATCGAGGACGCTTGCCTCACCATTGCAGGACTACCTCCGCGATCCCGGCGCCGCAGCGCGCACTGTCGTCGTGGCATTGCAGGACTTCGCACTGTCCTGGGGGCCACTCGTCGGGCCGGCCGTTGCGCTCGCGGTGGCTGGCGTCGTGGTCGGACGACGGTGGTGGGCCCGCCGGTGCCATGACCGGATGGCCGCCGACGCCCGGGTGGTCACGGTGCTGGCTCCGCCCACGGTCGATCCGGACGGCGCGGCAGCCTTGTACTCCAACCTGGTCGGGTTGCTGCGGTCCGGCTGGAAACGGCGGATGCACGGCCAGCCGCACATCGTGTGGGAGTACGTGTTTTCCCATGCCGGAGTCGCCTTGCGGCTGTGGCTGCCAGGCGTCGTGCCGCCCGGCATGGCCGAGCGCGCCATCGAGGCCGCCTGGCCCGGCGCACACACCCGGACCACACCGGCCAAGCCGCCAATCCCCTTATCCAACCCGCCGGGCAAAGCGGTCGAGGCCGTCGGCGGCGAACTGCGCCTGGCCCGCAGCGAGGCACTGCCCATCCGATCCGACTTCCCCACTGATCCCGTCCGAGCCTTGCTGGGCGCCCCGGTCGGCATGGCCACCCACGAACGTGCCGTGGTGCAGATCCTCGCGCGCCCGGTCACCGGCGCCCGTGTCCGCAAAGCCCGCCGAGCCGCCCGCCGCGTCCGCACAGGCAGCTCGGTCCGGCTGGCCGGACGCCTCCTGGACCTCATCACCCCGCACACCGGATCGCTCAAGCCCAGCACGACCGCGAAACAGCCGATCGTCGACCACCAGACCTCGCTGGAGAACTCCGCACAGGACCGGGCCATCGTGGCCAAGCAGCGCAGCTCCCAGTACGAGACCCGCATCCGGTATGCCGTGGCCACCCTGGTCGACGAGCACACCAGCGGCGCGAAGCGGGTTCCGGTGCGTGAACACTTGCGCGGACGCGGACATGCCATCGCCAGCGCGTTCGCGGCCTACAGCGAACACAACTATTACCGCCGCGTCCGGCTCACCAACTCCATCCGGGCCGTGGCCGAACGCCGCCTCACCTCCGGTGATCTGCTCTCGATCGCCGAGCTGGCCGCGCTCGCGCACGTCCCGACCGACGAGGCCGTGCCCGGTCTGCAGCGTGCCGGAGCCAAAGCGGTGCCGCCACCACCGGGAATCGCCACCGAGGGCGCCGGAGTGAAACCGATCGGGATCACCGACTCCGGCCACTCCCGGCCGGTGGGGCTGCGCATGGCCGACGCCCGCCATCATCTGCACATCCTGGGTGCGACCGGGTCGGGCAAGTCCGAGCTGATGGCGCGGATGATCCTCGACGACGCCGACGCCGGCCGCGGGCTGGTCGTCATCGATCCCAAGGGCGATCTGGTCGCCGACACCCTGATGCGGCTGCCCGCACGGCTCGGCGAGAAGGTCGTGCTCTTCGACGCCGACAGCCGCTCCCGCCCGCCGGTGCTCAACCCGCTCGAAGGCGACGACACCGCCCGCACCGTGGACAACCTGGTCTCGATCTTCTCCCACGTCTACGCCTCCAGCTGGGGGCCGCGCACCGAGGACATCCTGCGCTCCGGGCTGCTGACCCTGCGCGAGCTGCCCGGAACGCCCACGCTGACGGACCTGCCGAAACTGTTGACGGTGCCCGCGTTCCGGCAGCGCGCGCTCGAGCAGATCTCTGACGATGTCCTGACCGGCTTCTGGCACTGGTACGACGATCTGTCCGACGCCAGCCGGGCACAGGTCGTCGCGCCGCTGATGAACAAGCTCCGCGGCCTGCTGCTGCGCCCGTTCGTGCGGGCATCCCTCGCCGGTGGCGAATCCACCGTGGGCATGGACGCAGTGCTCGACGGCGGAATCTGCCTGGTCCGCCTAGGCAAAGACGCGCTCGGGATGGACACCGCGCGGCTGATCGGCTCGATCGTCGTGGCCCGCACGTGGCAGGCCGCGACCCGTCGTGCCCGGATTCCGCAGCGCGAACGGCACGATGCCTCGCTCTACATCGACGAATGCCACAACTTCCTCAATCTGGCGTACCCGATGGAGGACATGCTCGCCGAAGCCCGGGGTTACCGGATGTCGATGACGCTCGCGCACCAGTACCTGCGGCAGCTGCCGCGCGAACTGGAGGAAGGCATCAGCACCAACGCCCGCTCGAAGATCATTTTCTCGGCGTCGCCCGAAGACGCTCGTCACTTGGCCCGACACACCGCGCCCCGGCTCTCCGAGCACGATCTCGCCAATCTCGGCCGTTTCCATATCGCCGCGCGGCTGGTGCTCGACAGTGAGGAAGCTCCCCCGTTCACCGCGGTCACCAAGAAGCTTCCGCCCGCGATTCCCGGGCGCGCCAAGGAGATCCGTCGGCTCGCGCTCGTGAACACCGAGCCTCGAAACACGCCGGAACCGGCCGAGAACGTCCAGCCGGTGGCGTTCGATCCCCGCCGCGCGGCCTGACCCCGCTCAGCTTTTCCGTTTGCCCACAGGGCGTTCTCGCGTCCTTCGGGTTTGGAGGTCCAGATTACGATGGCTAGCAATCCCACTCCGCAGCGACAATTGCGTTCGCACCGACCGGAACGTCCCGTGGCGCGGGTGCTCAACTCCGCCGAGCATCACGCGTGGCTGGCCCGGCATCTCACCGACCGCGACCGGTGGCTGTGCCGGATGTTGTTCGAGCACCACGTGCTCACCAGCACCCAGATCATCGATATCGCCTTCGCCGGGCGCCGTGGGGCGAACCTGCGCCTGCGCAGCCTCTACCAGTGGGGCGTGGTGCACCGGTTCCAGCCGCACCGCGACCGCGGTTCGCACCCGATGTACTACGTCCTCGACACGGCCGGGGCCGTCGCCCTCGCCCGCGAGGACGGCATCGATCCCAAGGAACTGGGCTACAGCCGTGAGCGCGAGATCGGACGCGCATTCTCACTGCAGCTGGCGCACACCGTCGGCTGCAACGGACTGTTCACCGCCCTGATCCGCCGAGCGCGTCAACCCGGTGCCGCTGGTGTGCTCGCCGCGTGGTGGTCGGCCGCCCGGTGCGGGCGGCACTGGGGCGACATCGTCACCCCGGACGGCTACGGCCGCTGGCACGAGGCCGGCCGGGAGGTCGAGTGGTTCATCGAGTTCGACTTCGGCACCGAGCAACTGTCCCGCCTGGCAGGCAAGCTCGCCCGCTACGAGCGGCTGGCCGAGGTCACGGGCATCACCACACCCGTGCTGGTGTGGGTGCCCAGCGCGAGGCGCGAGGTCAACGCGCGCAGGGCGATGGCCGAGGCGCTGCGCGGTCTCGACCGGCCCGCACGCGTACCCGTGGCGACCAGCAGCGGCGAAGCCGCCGCGGACCCGCTCGATATGGCCGCGCCGCGCTGGCGACGGCTCGACGAGTCCAGCACCGCCGGTCGCGTGGCGCTGGCTGACCTGCCCACCCTCTGGCCGGACCTGCGCGCCTCGGCTCCCGGCGGTGGACAGCGTCCGACAGCCGCCACGCCTGCCACCGCACGTCCGGAGGTGGCCCCGCCCTCCCCGATGCCTCCGCCCGACCCCGCCCATCCGTGGAGGTGATGCGTAATGGGCAAGGTGGCCGCCGCCGGTGCTGGGTTCGTCGTCGTGATCATGCTCTTAATTGGCGGCGGCGCCATCGCTGTGGTTCAAGCCGTGTTCGGCAGTTCCAGCAGTTCCGCCGAGGGCGTGAACTGTGCTCCTGCCGGGGCGAGCGCAACCTCCGCAGCGGGATACGGACCGCAGGAGATGGGCAACGCGGCGACGATCGTCGCTGTCGGCAAACGGATGAACGTGCCCGAGCAGGGCTGGGTCATCGCGGTCGCCACGGCGCTCACCGAGTCGCGGCTGAAGAACCTGAACTACGGCGATCGCGACAGTGTCGGCCTGTTCCAGCAGCGGCCCTCGCAAGGCTGGGGAACGGTCGCGCAGATCATGGACCCCACCTACAGCAGCGAGCAGTTCTACCGGCATCTGCTGGCGCTGCCGAACTGGCAGAACATGCCGGTCACCGTCGCCGCCCAGACCGTGCAGCGATCGGGCTTTCCTGACCGCTACGCGAAATTCGAGCCAGCAGCACGCCAGATCGTCGGGGCCGTCCAAGGTGCCACCTGCACCACCGGCGCGACGACCGACGACTGGACGATCCCCACGAGCGGCACCTGCACCTCCAAATTCGGGTACCGCGGCAGCGAATTCCACAAAGGACTCGACATCGGCACGCCCATCGGTACGCCGATCCTGGCAGCCAACTCGGGCACGGTGATCAGCTCAGGCCCGGCGTCCGGCTACGGCCTGTGGGTACGAATCCAGCACAGGGATGGGATCGTGACGATCTACGGTCACAACGACCACAATCTGGTCCGCGAAGGGCAATCCGTTCAGGCCGGCCAGCCAATCGCCGCGGTCGGAAACCGGGGAGCTTCGACCGGAGCTCACCTGCACCTGCAGATCGAGGCCAACGGGCAGGCCGTCGATCCCGTGGAATTCTACCGGCAGCGAGGAGGCCAGCTCTGCGGCTAGGTGCGCACAGCTGCGTTGTCTTCAACCACTTGGTCGGCGCCACCGGGAAGGGCCTGCGTGACGTTCCCGGAGCGTTCCGGCGCATGCCCCGGGTCTCCGCCAGTCGTCCAGACGCGCGTGCGTCCGGCTACTCGTCAGCCGGGGTGCCTTTGAGGTGGTTGTAGAGGTTCGCGCGGCTGAGGCCGACCTCCTTGGAGATTCTGGTCTTCGGCACACCGGCCTTGTCTGCTTCCCGGATGTCGGCAAGCCGTTCGGTGCGTTCGAGTTTCAGCTGCTTGGTCAGGATCTCTTTCATCTCCTGCAGCGAGCTTTCCACGTCCCGGACGCTCTCCAACGTGGTCTCGATCGCTTCCACGCGGCGTCGGCGGGCGCGCAGCTGCGCGATGTGCTCGTCCTTGTCCATCTGCGGCCCTCTCTCGCGTGGCCAGGGTTGGCCGACCTCTGGGCGTGGCTAACCATTGTTTACCGCCGTGTCGCCCTAGACACCTTACCGAGACAGCCCGCTGCCAGCACGAGTGTGTCGTGACTGGCGATCCTGGTCGCGACACACCCCTGCTGGCCTGGCCCAACCTGGTTCCCGGCGAGCTATCGGAGTCCACGTTTGACGGTAACCTCGTCGACTCAGGTGACGGCGGCGGCCATCCCGGTACGCAGCAGCTCGTTGGTCCCGGGCAGCCCGCAGCGCGTGCGCTTCGACCCCGAACCCGGCGCCGTTGACAACGGCGATGCCCCGGTCGGCGACGCCTCGCCCGAGTTCCGCAGCGACGTACTCGCCATCCGGGCTGGCCGCCAGCGAGTGAACTGCGGTGTAGGCGCCGACGGATTGCGTGGGTGGCTCAGTCGCGCGCATCAAGAAAAGTCGTGCGCGGACGCTTCCATCGGATACAGGCACGGCGAACCTCAATCGTTCTCAGCGTTAGTGACACAAATAGGGGACTATCGGATCGCGGGAGGAAGCTCAGAACAGGCACGGGCCACTAAGGATTTTGCGGCCATGATGATCTCCGCCAGATCGGCGCGACTCCCGAGAACGCACAGAGAGCCGGCGTTGCGCGGTCGAGGAACGACGCGCCAAAGCGGCTGCCATGTTCAACCTCGGAAGCCCGAGATCGAACAAGTCCGGATACGCTCGGACAGTGCCACAACGACTCCGCCGCCCGGATGTTCAACTTGTCGAGCACAGTGCGAACCCACGCAGGCAGGCCATTCCGGAGAGTCGAAGATGGACGTAGGTAACCTGCTTGGACAGCTTGCCGTTCTGGACATACAGCTCACGAGACGAGGCGACGACCTGCTGTTTGACGCACCGGAAGAGGTGTTGTCCGGCGAACTGGTCGCGCGACTGCGAACGCACAAGCCAGCAATTCTCCGCTACCTCGCCGACGATTCGCTACCTCCGGTCGAGAGAACCGGCCTCGCGACACCGATCCAGCGCCACATGGCGTTGCGCCACGATGCCAACCCCCGGCCTGAGGTCTGGAACGTACCCGTTCGCATCGACCTCTCCGGCGCGCTCAACGAGGCAGTACTGATTCGATCGCTCGAAGAACTGGTCAAGCGTCATCAGGTGTTGCGCACGAGGTTCGCCTGGCTCGGTGGAGTGTACGTGCAACAAGTCCTTCGTTTCGAGCAACTCGATCTCGTCAGCGTGGACCTCCGCGACCCGACATCAACGAAGGACGAACGCGGGACAGTCGTCGACCAGTGGTGCACCGAGATCGCGCAGATCCCTTTCTCCCTGCTCACCGACGCCTCCATGCGGGTGGGACTCGCTCGGACCAACCGCGATCAATGGACGTTGGTTCTGGTCCAGCACCACATCCTTACGGACGCGGTGTCCGTCTCCACGCTGCTGACCGACCTGGGCGCCCTCTACCGCACCATCACACGTGGGGATACACCTGAGGAGGCCACGGAGGAGCAGTTCATCGACTACGCCCGGCGAATGGCCCGGCGAGCGAAGGAAGGAGCCCTGGAACCCGCGACCGCTCACTGGTTCGAGCTGCTCGCCGGTGCGCGCGCCGGTGTCCGGTTGCCCTTTCCGAGGAGCCGCCCGATTACGCCCTCCGGCGCCGGGCGTCTGATCTGCCGCCGCCTCGACCATGCTCTACGCACCGAGCTCGAACGAACCGCGAACCACGTGAGCTCGACGATCTTCACGGTGTTCGTCGTGGGTTTCACTCGGCTGCTGTCGCTCCTGAGCGGCAGCGACGATGTTCTGATCACCAGCAGCTTCGGCAACCGGAGCGAAGCCGCCATCGAAACGCTGCCTGGTCTGTTCGCCAACCCGATCCCCCTCCGTGTGCGGTTCTCGCCAGAGGAGACAGTCGCAGAGCTTTTATATGCCACAGCACGGCAAATGTCGTTGGCGCTCGATCACCAGGAACTGCCCCAGCCCCTCGCCCAGGCGCTCGACCACCGCGTGGTGGCCGACGTCGACGGCGGGACGGTGGCCGGGTTCTCCATGAACCACGACGTGACGGAGGACCTCACCCTGCCCGGGGTCAAAGCCGACATCCTCGACGTCCCGATCGACGCGGCCCGCACCGACTTGATGGTCGTGTGCGTCGAGGAGCGCGAAGATCTGGTTCTCCAGGTCGAATACTCCACGGACGTACTCGACGAACAGACAGTCGGTGCATGGCTGACCCGATTCGAGAACCTGCTGCGCTCGATCGGCAGCAAATTGCCCGAACCAGTCGCGCGATGGACCGCGTGACGCGTCCGACGTGTCCTTCCCCTGAAAGAGAGCCGATGAGCAAAATCCTCCTGGGAAACATCCTCACCGCGGAACTCGTCGGCGCAGGGACCCGATACCCGTCCGACGGGCTTGAAGGGATCGGCGTCTGCAGCCAGAGGGTTCTCTGGGGTGCCAACGACCATGACATCGTCGTGCTTCCCATCGCGCCGACCCGCGAGTTCGCCGAATACGTGACCGACCTGACGCAAACCGATTTGCAGTCGCTGGCGTTCGTGGAGACTCCAGTTGGCTACCCGGGCCGCGGCACGGTTTCCGCCGAGTGTGTCCGGAACCGGCGTTTCCTCAGTCAGTTCGGCGAACTGGCAGCCGAGCACCACGTCACCAAGATTACTCCGTACTACTTCGACCAGGTCGCGACGGCGATAGCCCGCGCGGCCGGGGTGATGGAAACGACCCCGGGGTTCGGCTTCGCCGACGAAGGCGGAGTCAGGATGCTGAACAGCAAAGCACATTTCCGGGCGATCGCCAGAGCCGCGGGCGTCCCGATCGCCGACGGCGTCGTAACTACGGATCCCGACCACGCCGCCGACTACGCAGCCCAGGAGATCGCTGCCGGGCGCGCGGTGATCGTCAAGCAGGATCACCAGTGCGGCGGGAACGGCAACGAGGTCCTGCACCCGCTCCCGGATGCCGAAGCGATTGGTGCTCTGACCGCTGTGTGCCTCGGCAGCAGGCACGAGGTCTTGTGGCATGTCGCGGGCAGTTGGCCCCGGTACTCCGATGGCGGACGGGAACGAGTGATCGTCGAGTCCTACATACCAGGGTGTCTGCCGGTCTACCTGGAGTTGCAGGTCGATGACGAGGGAATCCGCGAGTTCGGCCGGGGCGAGATGCTGATGTCGCCGACCAACGACGGCATCGCAGTCCCCGGGGGCCTCGCCAACGTATCCGGGTACCAAGCTTTCCGGACCGACGCGCTGAGGCTCGCCGAGACCGTCCGATCGCTGGGATATCGAGGCTTTATGAGCGTCGACGGGATGGCGACGGCCGCAGGCCGGGTGCTGGTCAACGAGATCAACGTCCGCGACGGGGGTTCGACCCACGTCCATCACCTCGCCGAACGTGTGCTCGGTGCCGCGCAGGGCGGGAAGCACATGGTCACCAAGGTCCGCCACACCGACCACGATTTCTCCGACACGTTGAAGCGCATAGAAGGCGGCGGTTTCGGGTTCGACCTCGCCGCGAAGACCGGGGTTGTCCTGACAATGGCGGTGACACCGAGCCAGAAGTTCGAATACACCGCGATCGGCGACTCTGCGGCCGAAGCAGCGGACTTCGCGACCGCCTTGGATGAAGAATTTCCGAGTGCCTGAACTCCACGACGATCAGAAAGCCGAAATGACTTCCGACTCCTCCCGCGCGAAATTCGACGAAATACTGTCCCAGCATCTTCCGGTACTCGACAGCGTTCAACCGATCGTGGACGAACTGCGCACGGTCGAGTACGGCCTCGACTCGATCCGCCGCCTCAAGCTGCTCGCCGCCCTCGAATCCGGTTTCGAGGTCAGGTTCAGGCCAGAGGATCTGACCGACTCCTCGTTCTCGACGGCCGGTTCGCTCTGGCGGACCGTCGTGGGCCTGCGCGCAACCACGCTCGCCGAGTGATGCAGACGCCGACTCTTCCCCGAAAGGACCGTTCCCGTTGACCAAGGCAGATGCCCGTTGCCTCCACGAAGTGTTCGAGCACCAAGTGGACTCGACGCCGGATGTGGTGGCTCTCGAATGCGGCACCGTCCAGCTGACGTACCGGGAAGTCGACGAGCGTGCCAACCAGTTGGCTAACCGCATCCGACGGGCCGGAGGTCGCGGTGGCCATGCGGTTGGACTCTATTTCGACCGCTCCGAGTTGCCCGTCATTGCCGTGCTCGCCAGCCACAAGGCGGGCGTCACCTACGTGCCGCTCGAGCGGAGCTGGCCGACCGAGCGCATCCGTCACATTGTCGACGAGCTCAAGATCGTTCTCTGCCTGAGTGAGTCCACGCTAGCTGAACAGTGGTCGGAGGCATTCGAAGGCGTTGTCGTGCTCGCGGCCGACGAACCTTCGGCCGCATCCGCTACGCGGCTGCGAGACGACGAGGTCGGTGTGTGCCCCACCGACCTCGCCTACATCATCTACACCTCGGGCACCTCCGGTCGTCCCAAGGGCGTCATGGCCGAACACGGCCAGGTGAGCGAATACGTCGACGCGTTCAACGAAGTATGTGCGACAGGTATCGGCGACCGTGTGTACCAAGGATTCCCGATGAGCTTCGACGGCTCCGTCGAAGAAATCTGGATGGCGTATTCGAACGGATCAACCCTGGTCGTTCCGGAGGCCGACGCACCGCGGTACGGTGACGACCTCGGCCACTACGTGGCGCAACTCGGCATCACGTACTTCTCGACGGTGCCGACGATGCTCGCCACGATGTCTCGGCCGATCCCGTCGCTGCGGACGCTCGTCCTCAGCGGGGAGGTCTGCTCCGCCCAACTCGTCGACAAGTGGTACCGGCCGGACATGCGGATCTTCAACGTCTATGGCCCCACCGAGGCAACAGTCAACTCGACGTCGACCGAATGCGTGCCCGGCAGGCCGGTGACCATCGGCCGCCCACTGGCCGGCTACGAACTCCACGTCGTCGACGAGAACCTCGCTCCAGTGCCACCTGGCGAGAAGGGCGAGTTGATCATCTGCGGGGATACCCTCGCCCGCGGGTACGTCAACGATCCCGACCTCACCGCGGAGAGGTTCCCGACGCTCGACGGCCTGGACAGCAATGGCCCGAAGCGCAGTTACCGGACCGGTGACTTCGTCCGGTGGAACGACGATGGAGAACTCGAATTCTTCGGCCGCATCGACGGTCAAGTAAAGGTGCGCGGCTTTCGGGTCGAGCTCGCCGAGATCGAGTCGGTACTGGGCGAGCACGACGACATCCGATCCGCCTGCGTCACGGTGTATCAGGGCAACGGCTACTCCGAGCTCATCGCCTTCGCGGTTCCCGAAGCGCCGGAGCGTGAGGTCGACCGGAACTCCGTGCTGAGCCTCCTCGCGTCCCGCCTTCCCGTCTATATGATCCCGAGCTACCTCGACGTCGTCGCCGAGTTCCCACGGACCACCAGCGGGAAGATCGACCGCAAGCAGTTGCCCGCACCTGTCCTGCCGCTGGTCCGCACTCGCGTCGCGGCCCCCTGACCAGCAGGAGAAACCGTTGCCCACGGACACCACCGCGGAACGGCCGGCCAAGTTCGCGGAGCTTCTCCGCATCGGTGAGTACCGTGCCGTCTACTCGAGCATGGTCCTGTCCGAGGTCGGTGACCAGCTAGCCCGTGTCGCCTTGACGCTGCTGGTCTTCGAGCGGACACGCTCCGCCAGTCTGGCCGCGCTCACGTACGCGCTGACTCTGCTCCCGGACCTCGTTTCCGGGCCACTGCTGTCGGGGCTCGGCGACCGCTACCCACGACGAGCCGTCATGATCGTCACCGACCTCGTCCGCGCGGGTCTCGTCGCCCTGATGGTCGTGCCGGGCATGCCCCTCTGGTTCTTGTGCTTGCTAGTCGTGCTGGTCCAGATGTTGCAGGCACCCTTCATGGGCGCGCGCGTGGGGGTGATCGCTCGGGTTCTCACGAAGGAGCAGTACGTCGCTGCCTCCGCAGTGGGCAACATGACGATCCAGCTTTCCTTCGTCGCGGGATACGCGTTGGGCGGCCCTCTCGTCCTCTGGCTCGGCACGAACGTCGCACTCCTGCTGGACGCGGCCACGTTCTTGCTGTCCGCCTTAGTGCTGAGGACGGCTTTGCAGGTCCAGCCGGCGACGAAGTACGAACACAAACGATCCAACGTCACTGCCCTGTGGACGTCGATGACCGGGTGCCTGCGACTCATCTGGCGTTCGGGCCGGCTCCGCACGTTGTGGCTCCTGGCCGTGCTACCGGGATTCCTGATCGTCCCGGAAGGACTGATCGCGCCCTACGCCGCCGAACTCGGCGGCGGCGTGAGGGACGCCGCGATCCTCTTTCCCCTCGTTCCAGCCGGCACAGTGATCGGAATGTGGCTGTTCGTGCGCCTCGTGCCGCCCGAGCGCCGGTTGCGGTGGATGGGGCCGCTCGCGGTCGCCTCGTGTGCCGCCCTCACTCTCTGTCTGTTCTCTCCTCCGTTTCCCATTGTGGTCGTCGCCTATCTCCTGTCCGGAGTCGCGGCCTGCTACGACCTCCCCGCGGGCGCGACGTTCGTCATGGAAGTGCCGGATTCGGCCCGGGGTCAGGCGTTCGGGCTCCGGATGACCATGCTCAACCTGTTCCAAGGTGGCGGTGTGTTGCTGGGCGGGCTGTTCGCGGGCCACTTCGCGGTGAGCGCCGTGATCGGCTGGGCCGGCCTGATCGGTGTCCTGATCGCGTTGGCCCTGACATTCTCGTGGTATTCACAGGCGAAATCCGCCGCGGTGGTTGAGCGGCATTGACGTTCGCATTGCCAGTGATCATCGTCGACAGTGCCACGGAATTTGACGCCGTCACTCTCGCCGCGCGATCACCGCGGAATCGAATGGAGAGCATCGAATGACTTCGCTGCAGGAATCAGCCCTGGTGACTACCGGCCGGAATACCGGTGACGCACCGGTCGCGTGCCAGGACGAACTGGGCTACCGCCGGCGTGAACTGGTCGAACCGGACTGGCGGCGGCTGCCCGGCTGGGCCGACGTGACCGAAGCCCAGTGGCGGGACCCCCAATGGCAACGGGTCCACTGTGTACGCACCATCCCCCAACTACGGGCGCTGGCGGGGCCCCTGCTCCACGACTCGTTCTACGCCGACCTCGTCGAGGACCAGCGGACCAGCGCGACGATGTCAATGCTCGTCACGCCGCAGATGCTCAACACGATGGCACCGTTCGCCGCGACGAACCCGGACGACTTCACCGACGCGTTCCTCGCCGACCCGATCCGGCGGTACATGCTGCCGGTCGCGTCGGACCGGAACACGGTTTGGCGAAGCCATCCGTATTCGGAGCGCGATTCTTTGCACGAGGCCGAGATGTGGGCGGTGGAGGGTCTGACCCACCGGTACCCGGCGAAGGTTCTCGCTGAACTCATCTCCACCTGTCCTCAGTACTGCGGCCACTGCACCCGCATGGACCTCGTCGGCAACTCGACTCCACAGGTCGCCAAGAACAAGTTGGAGCTGCGCCCGGTCGACCGCCGGGATGCGATGATCGACTACCTCCGGCGGACGCCGAGCATCTGCGGGGTCGTGGTTTCGGGCGGCGACGTGGCCAACGTGCCATGGCCCCAGCTGGAGTCGTTCCTCCTGCGGCTACTGGAAATCGACCATATCCGCGACATCGGGATGGGCACCAAGGCACTGGCCGGACTGCCCCAACACTGGCTGCAGCCGAAAGTCCTGGACGGCATCGAAAGGGTGGCCACGCTCGCCCGCCGGCGGGCGGTCAACCTCTCCATCCACACGCATATCAACCACGCCCAGACAGTCACCCCTCTGGTCGCCGAGGCCAGCCACGCAGCGTTCGAGCGCGGGGTGCGAGACATCCGCAACCAGGGCGTCCTGATGCGCGGGATCAACGACTCCGCTGCGACTCTGCTTTCCCTGTGCTTCGCACTCCACGGTGAGGCGAACATCCTCCCGTACTACCTCTACATGTGCGACATGATCCCCAATGCCGAGCACTGGCGGCTCGCCGTGTGGGAGGCGCAGGAACTCCAGCACCGCATCATGGGCTATCTCCCCGGCTACGCGACGCCCCGGGTCGTCTGCGACGTGCCCTACGTCGGCAAGCGGTGGGTCCACCAGGTCGACGAGTACGACCGCGAAAAAGGAATCTCCTACTGGACCAAGAACTACCGGACGGGTACCGAGCGTACCGAGGACACCAGCGACGAGGACATCTTGCGACGGCGCTACCCTTACTACGACCCGATCGGCACGCTCGGCCAGCCGGGCCAGGACTGGTGGCACAAGACCGGCCAGTACCTCGAAATCTGACCTCGCGCCGTGCGAATCGCCGTAGAGGTGCCTCAACGGCAGGTCGAGGCACCTCTGCGCGTCTTGACCGGCTCAGTGTCCGGATTCCTCCAGCGTGAACTCCGTCCAGGCGTGGGTCCGCGGAAAGTGGCCCTGGAACCGCGTTCCCCTCAGTAACATCCCAGCAGCCAAGGCCGTCAGCGCGTCAGCCGCATCCCGGGCCTTGACGTCGGGTGCGCCAGCCATGACGAATTCGCGAAGCGCCTTCGCCTCCGTGTTGGACACCTCGGGGAGCTCATCGGCCGCCTGCAGGACCACGGACCAATGCCGCTCCGGGTAGAAGAGCGCCTTCGTCGTCTGGACGAGAACCTCTGCTGCTGCCGGCGAGACCAGGCCGAGCGCTTGCGCGGTCTGGAGCCCGTGGCGGATGTTCACCATGGCGTCGGAAATCGAACGGTAGCCGGTGTCCGCGTCTGCGTGTGCGACGGCAACTTCGTCGTCGTCAGTGAGTTGCCCCGAGATGTACTGCTCGTAGACGGCCCCCGATCCCGTCATGCCCGCCGGCTTCAGCTCGGCTGCCCGCAAGGCCCCCATACTTGAACATCCGTGGACCTGGATCCCCTGGTCGATCGCATGGAGGATCTCCTTGTGCCAGACCGCTGGCACGCCTTCGAAGTAGCCGTCGATGACCACGACGGCCGATGGTCGGGTGAGTGAGGCCCGGTAGACGTCGCCGATGGACGCCGGCGGGAGGAACTGCGCCGACACGATTTCCTCCGCCTTGTCGCGAGCGAGGCTTGGACCGAGGAAGACGACCACGTCGAGATGCTCCCGGCTCACGCGCCCACCTCTTCCACTGCCGACACCGACATGGGTGGCGCACACGCGCCGACCGGGCCGAACATGTCGGGAACTAGCACTTTGACCACCGGAACCCCGAGGTCCTCGCGCGTGAGATTCACGAGAACGACCTGGTCGTAGCCGGCGCCGGTGAGCCGGGTCAGCACCGCATCGATGTCGCCGCGGAAATCCCCGGTCGCTGGCGACGCAACTGATCGAAAGTCGACGACCTCGGGCTCGTCGGCCAGCTGCGCCAGCACCGCTGCGGTGAGTTCCGGATCGTTGGCCCGGGCAAGCTCGTGCCTGCTCAGGTCGTCACGACTGCCCGCGATGTACGTGAGCCGTTTCTGAACCGCCTCGGTAACCGCCGCCAGGAGCGCCTTCACCGGGTCCGGGTTGGCGGCGAACCCATCGTGGGGCCCGACCGTGCGCCACGGCGTGTGATCCGGGTCCGGGACCACGACCGCGCCGAACGCCGGGATGCCGACGTCGGACGTGACGTTCCAGGCCGCACACACGAGACCCGCCGCGGAGAGCTTCTCCGAAAGCGACTGCCAGCGCGGGTTGTCCACCGTCTCCAGAGCGATGCGGGCGCTGACGTCGTTGTTCCGCCAACGCCATTCCGCGTCTCGTTCGATGACCTCGTCGAGCGCGTGCAAGATCGCCTGGTCGCGAACCTCCCCCGAGGCGAGTCCGTTGGAGTTGCGGGCTACCGGGCAAGGATGCGCGTCGAAGTCGACGAAGTCCATGGAGACCGCGAGCTTCGGCACCCAGGCCGGGGCACCGGTGATCAGGTCGGTGCCCTCGATCCACTCGGTTGTCCCGGACCATGCGCCGGCACCGGTGTTCAGCGCGACCGGCAGCCGCCTGGGGTCCACGACCTCCGGTCGCCCGTCCGGAGTCCACGGCAGTATCCTGGCCGGGAGCTCGATCTCCTCGGCGTGCCAGAGCTCGATCGCCTCCATCATCGCGGCGACCCGGGCTTGTGATCGTTCCAGCCCTTTTCCGATGCTGACCGTCAAGGACTTCGAGAACGGCCGGATAGCAAGGTATACCGGGACACCCACGTCGTCCAGGCCCGTGACGTCGGCGAGCCGGGTTATCCCCGCGTGCTCGGCGGCGGGCCGGAAACGTGTGATGACATCGTCGCACCTACTCCACGGAGTATTTTCCAAAGCACGTCGACCGTCGGCAATCATTCCGCACTCATCCCTTTTATGCATTTACCGATCATGCTAACCTCCAAACGGCATCGAGGGGAACGAGGCAAGAGTTTCCCCGACGTCATCATATAGTGAAAATATTGCTCACTTCGGAAATCAATGAGGTGCAGAATGGCGAACACTGTCAAGAGCGCAGTCCGGTCGGCGGGCGCCAACTCCAACGCGGTCAAGGCCGCCGTGCGGTCCGCCGGGGCCAACTCCAACGCGGTGAAGAGCTCCGTCCGCTCGGCCGGGGCGAACTCCAACGCCAGCTGACGAAACGGGTGCCGGCGGGGTTTCCCGCCGGCACCCACTCGCTTGCTCAGATCAAGCCCGAAACCCTCTTGGGCATCGCCGTGAACGGTTCGGATCGGTCCGTTCTGAGCGTCACCTTTTCCGCTATCGCTGCCGCCGTAGGCTGTCGGAAGAATTCCCGGATGGCCGGAGCCGTCTCGCAGATTCTGCGGAGTCGGGCCACCACCCTGGTCGCGAGGAGTGAATCTCCGCCGATTTCGAAGAAATTGTCCTCCACGCCGACTTCCGGAACACCGAGTACAGCTCCGATCACCGTGCAGACGGTTTTCTCCTCGCGGTTCCGCGGGGGCCTTCCGGTGCGCTGATCAACGTACTTCGGTGCTGGCAGGGCCGTTGTATCAAGCTTTCCGTTGGCCGTAAGGGGAAGGTGCCCGACTTCGACGAACGCGGCCGGGACCATGTGGGCGGGTAGCGCCCGCACCGCCGCTCGACGGAGGTTCCCGACGGTCGGTCCACCCTCCCCCGCGGGCACGAAGTACGCGACGAGCCGGCGATCGCTCGGCCCTTCGTCACGAACGACAACCACAACCTGGCCGACCTCCGGTTGCTCGGCGAGGACGTGTTCGACCTCGCCGAGTTCGATCCGGAAACCGCGGATCTTGACCTGGCCGTCGGACCGGCCGCTGAACTCGAGCTCACCGTCGGCCGTCCACCGGACGACGTCTCCGGTGCGGTACAAGACGGCTCCGGGCGGACCGAAGGGACACGGGACGAAGCGTTCGGAGGTGAGAGCGGGACGCTCGTGGTACCCACGGGCGAGGCCCGCGCCGCCCAGGTAGAGCTCCCCGGGAACGCCGATGGCTACCGGTCGGAGCTTGGTGTCGAGCACGAATGCCTGCCGAGCGGATACGGGGGTGCCCATCCGTACTGTTTCGCCCACACGGAGGGGCCTGCTCGCCGTGGCGAAGATGGTCGCCTCGGTGGGGCCGTAGAAGTTGTACAACTTCCGGCCCGGCCCCCACTTCCGGACGAGGTCGGGGCCGGGCGCCTCGCCTCCCATGATCAGTGTCATGCCCGACGGGAAGACGTCGACCGGCAAGGTGGCAAGTAGCGAAGGTGTGCAGTTGCAGTGGGTCACGCCGGTACGCCGGGTCAGCTCTCGCAGCGACTCCGGGTTCAGCAGCTCTTCGGTCGGCGCCAGCACCAGCGCACCCCCATGCAGCAGGGCGAAGCACATCTCCGACAGCGAGACGTCAAAACTCAGCGACGCGAACTGGAGGATGCGGCTCTCGGGTCCGGCGCCTGTGTGCGACCTCTGGGCTTCCTGGATGCTCGAGAACCCCGCGTGAGTGACCACGACGCCCTTGGGCCGGCCGGTGGATCCGGACGTGTAGTACAGGAACGCGGCGTTCCGCAGATCCGTGCTGCTCGACCGGTCGGCGTCGGTGAGATTCGACTCCGCTCGCTCTCGGTGACCATGCACCGGGACGACGGTCAGTCCGGTTTGGCCGGGTACGGCGCCGATCACCGCGATCGGCCGGGCGTCCGCGAGCATGGTGTCGATCCGGTCCGGCGGGTATCCGAGGTCGATCGGCAGCACTGCGGCGCCGGACTTCAGCACCGCCAAAACGGCGACGACCATGTCGATCGAACGCGGCACGGCCACTGCGACGACCGCTTCCGGACGCGCGCCCACCTCGACCAAACGTCGTGCCAGGCGGTTGGCGTGGACGTTGAGCTCCGAGTACGTGACCTCGAAACCGGCGCTGATCGCCGCAATGTTGTCCGGCGTCGCCGCGACCTGAGCCTCGAAGAGGTCGCTGAACGTCCGTTCCGGCGGAGGGGCGCCGGTGGCGGTCCCCCACTCCAGCAACGTCGCCCGATCGGCGCCCTCCAGCAGGTCGAGGTCGGCGAGCGACCGGTCCGGATCACCCAGCGCCGTCCGAAGCAGCAGCACCAGCTGCCGGGTGAGCACCGCGATCGTGGCCTCCGTGTAGAGGTCGCGCCGGTAGCCGAGCGTTCCCTTGAGCCGGCCGTCGCCGTCGACCACCGTGTCGAGCTCGAGGTCGAACCGGAGATCCGGCTCCTGCCAGTCCAGCGCCCGCAAGACCGCGTCACCGCGCTCCGGCCGTTCGCCCTGGTGCACGAACGCCGCGTCGAAGACGGGATTGCGATCGAGCGGGCGGTTCGGCTCCACAGCCGCCGCCACGCGTTCGAAGGGCGCCGACTGGTGCTCGTGAGCCTCGAGGAGCCGGTCGTTCACGTGCCGGAGCAGTCCACGGAACGAGCCGGCTTCGGGTACGTCCGCCCGCAGCGCCACCGTCTGGGAGAAGAACCCGACGACGTCCTGGAAGCCGCGCTCCGGCCGCCCGGTCAGCACCGAGCCGACCGTGACGTCCCTCCGGCCGGTCCGGCGCGCCAGCAGCGCGATGAACGCGGCCGCCACAGCGCTCGAGAGAGCCGCGCGTTCCCGGAAGGCGAACTCCCGGAGCCTGCGGCACAATTCGGCAGGGACTTCGAACGCGACGTGTCCCGCGGTCCGGTCGGGTTCGCCCTGCCGGACGAAGTCCGTGTTCAGAGTCGTCCTCTCGAAACCGCGCAACCGATCGGCCCAATATTCGAGGTGTCCGTCATCGCGGACGCCAGCGACGTAGTCGGCGTAGGTAGTGCGCAGTTCGGGTAAGCAGGCGTCGTCGCCTGCCAGGCTCGCCCGGTAGAGGGCCGCCAGGTCTCGCTCCATGATCGACAGGGACATTCCGTCGACAAGCAGGTGGTGCATCACCAGAAGCAGCACGTCCGGCCCGGGGCCGCCTCGCACCAACACTCCGCGAAGTGGCGGCGCGGACGACAGGTTGAACAGCTCCGCCACCGCGGTCCTGGCCACCGGGCCCCAGCCGTCTGCGGCTTGTCCCACCGTTTCGAGCGGGATGTCGAAGGGCTCCCGCACGACCTGATGGACTGCCCCTTGATCGTCGGGACCGTGATAGGTGACGCACAGCTGCGGATGCCGCTCAATCAGCAGGAGCAAGGCCGCCCGCAGTGCGCGTTCGTTGACGGCCGAGCGGAACGCCAGCGGCAAGACGACATGGTAGGCACCGCTACTGGGCGCCAGGTGGTGCATCAGCCACAGCCGTTCCTGCCCCGGCGACAAGGGGAATTCCTGCATTGTCCGTCCCTCTGCCATCAACTGCCTTTCGCGCGAACACGTCCTGACAGGCCGCCGTCATCTCGCGGCGCGCACCCCGTTCTCGAAAAAAGCCAGCCGCACGGCGGGATCGGTGGCCCGCTCCGGGTGGTTCATCAGGCCGAAAGTCAGGCCGTCCGTGCTGGTGATGCCGGCGATCGCACCAGCGGACCCGTCCACCTCCGCACCTTTCGCGTAGCGGAGCGCCGGTCGCCAGTGCTCGCCGCCGGCCGGGTCGGGGCACTCGAAGCGACCTTCGCCGTGGGCCAGTGGGAAGGTCAGCGACTGACCGTCCAAGCCTGCCAGCCAGACGTCGCCTGCGACGTCCTCGACGACGTGCTCGGCGGAAGGCTCGTCGAAAAACGTTCCCTGCCGGTTGGTACGCAGAGCCACGTCGGTGCCGAAACACCCGGCATGGACCGCGATCTGGAAACCGTTGCAAATGCCGATCATCGGCCGCGCGCGGCAGCTGCGGAACTGCGTGGACAACTGGGTGCGCAGGGCCAGTGCGGCGATCAGGCCGCCCCTGAGGTGGTCCCCGAACGAAAAGCCACCCGGGATGCAGAGTATGTCCGCGTCGTCGAGCCGTTCGTCACCGGCCATCAGGTCCGCGATGTAACGCAACCGTGGCGCGGCGCCCACCTGCGCGAAGGCTCGCATGGTCTCGTCCTGGCAGTTGGTGCCGGGAAAATGAAGAACGTTGACGGTAACGGTCATGCCAGGCTCCGGGCGAATGATTCCAGCCAGTTTTCGCGGACGAGCGGCGTGAGCAGCTCTTCGCCGTTGGCGCGAACTCCCGCGCCGACGGCTACGCGCCCGACCTCGACGGCTTCGAGCTCGGGCGGCAGGGACTCAAATACCTCGGCCGTGACTTCCACCAGGGCGCCCGCGCGGTGCTCGGCGAACAGTGATCCAGCGCTGGCCATGCTGTCGGCGACATCAACGCCGAGGCCGCTCGCGAGGGCTCCCCGTAGAAGCGCCACCGCGAGGCCACCAGGCCCCAGTCTGACGGCGCTCGTGAACCGCCCGCGGTGTTGGCTGAGTGCGGCCAGGTACCGGCTGAATGCCTCGAGGTCGATGGGATCGAGTCGGCTGTCCGGCAGGCCCAGCTTGCGCGCCGCGACGGTTCCGGCCGGTGACGCCATGCGAGGCCCGATGAGTGCCAGGACGTTGCCGACGGTGTGCCACTGCTCTGGTACGAGGTCGCCAACGTCCGGGACTTTCCCCAGCGCTGTCAGGAAAACCGCAGGCGGAACGTGCACAATGCCTTCGTCCGTCGCGGTAGAACCTGCCGAAGAGTCCTTGCCCGACAACACCGGCACGCCGAATCGACGTACCAGCGCCGCGAGCTCGTCGACCATCGCGACGAGCCACTCCGCCCAGCCTTCGGAACGATGCGGGGTGTAGAAGTTGTCACACAAGCAGACGTCTGCGAGTTCGACGCCCACCAGTACCTGACCTGCGACGACGTCGGAGAACGTGTGCCGGAGAGCGTCGACGGGATCGATCTCGAACAGCCACGGATTGAAGGCCGTCGTCACGACCGCCGCGGCCAGGGACCCGTCGACCGGAGTACCCGCCCAATACCCGCTGCGGACCGGGTGCGCGTCGCCGTAGCGCGGCCCGTGCCGAGTGTTGCCCTGCACCGTCGAGTCGTACTGCGAGTCGGCATAGTGCTGTGAACAGACCTCGCCGTCGGACACGACCTCTGCCAAGAGCTTCCCGATCTCACCCGTGTTCATCGCAGGCCACCGCCCTTCCGGCAGTCGACGGACGGGGAGGATGTCGGTGGCGAGTTGCGGAACGTCGAAGTCGAGCAGTTCGTAGGGGACGTCGAACCCGAGATCGCCGACCTCGCCCGGCACAGCGCCGGTCGGTTGGGCCAGGACGTCCTCTTCGGTCTGCGAAGGATCGTGGAAGACGCAGTATCGTCCGCTGCCCGAGAACCGGCCGATGACCGCGCTGCGGGTTTGGTGGCGGTCGAGGATCCGCTTCGCCGAAGCGTGGGCCTCGGGCGGGATCGCCAGCAGCATCCGCTCCTGCGACTCGGAGAGCAGGATACGCCACATGGGCAGGGTCGCGGTCTTCAACGGCACGAGCGCGGTGTTGACCCACACCCCCGTCGGTTCCCCGATCTCCCCCACTGCGCTGTTCAGCCCGGCCCCGCCGACATCGGTTAAAGCGCGGAGACATCCCGCGTCCCGGAGATCGATCAGCGCCTTACGGAACTTGACCTGTTCCAGCGGTGATCCGATCTGGACGGAACCGACATCCATCGTCGCGCCCGCCGAGCTGGCCGACGCCCCGTGAATGCCCTCGTCTCCCGTCAAAGCACCGATGAGCACCACCAGGTCACCGGCCTGTGGCGTCCGTTTGTCGGCCAGCTCGGCCGGCAGGATCCCCAGGCTGCCGCCCAACGCGAACGGCTTCGCCCGATAGGCGGGGTGGAACGTCATGCGCGAGGACATCATCGGGACACCGAAGGTGTTGCCGTATTCTTTGACGGCCCGGATGGTGTCCTTCGCCAGTTCGCGGGCCGCCGGCCTGCCGGCGATCGGGGCCGGAGTACCGGGAACGCCCAGGGCGGTGTACTCGAAACTGCCGATCGGATCCGCGCCCAGCCCCGTGCCGAGGATGTCCCTCAGGACACCGCCGACCTTTGTGAGCTGCCCGAAGTAAGCCGCGATCGCCGAGGGACCGTTGTGCGTCTCCGCCTTGATGGCGATGGCGAGTCCGTCGTAGAACGACCAGACGCCCGCATTGTCGTGGAACATGCTGAGAATGTTCGGATTTCCGGTGGCCGCCGATGCGTCGACCAATCTCTTGAGCAGGTGTCCCAGCGACTTCCAGGTCGTGTGCGCGCAGTGGTCGCTCCAGCGCGCGTCCAGCGCCTCCAGCAGGACGTCGCTGACCCACGCCGCACCGGTTTCCACCTGAATGGCGCGAATGCGCTGCATCTGTGCGAGCGAAAGGTTGCGTCCACCGGCCGAACCGAGCTCCCGCAACCCTTTCTCGTCAACAGCACGGAGGTCGTGGTGTTCAGCCCTGGCTTGACTCCCGGCAGGCATCAAGGTCTTGTAGTGGGGCTCCTCGACGTGCAACTCCTCGATCGTCGGATTCACCCGCGCTTGCCGAAGCCTGCTCGCGAGATCGGGCGCCGCTGAACGGTAAATCGTCACTGCCTTCCCGGCCCTAGCCGCGATCCCCAGCAGGGAGCACATCGTGACGATCGACTGGCATTCGTTATCCACCACGCCTTTCCGATAGGCGATCTGAACATCGCCGTCCCGCAGCGGAATGTCCGGTTCCACGATCATGTCGGCACCGCCCAGTGCCGCGCACACCTCGGCGATCTGGGCGTCACTGGGGTCGGTGTCGAATTCGATGTAGTAGGCGCGGGAGATTTCGAGGTCTGCCAGACCTAGTGCCCGGCCAGCCTCGACCACGTCCGGCTCTCTGTCCCCCGCATGACTCACCGAAAACTTGCGGATCACCGAACTCCTCGTCATTGCTGTCAGTTCGAACCCACGACACCCACACTCAAGCGCACCGGCAGAGTGATCAACTACGACATGCCGCGTGACCCTCGTCACTTTCCGCTCGGCGTGATCACTCGCTTGACGGCTTTCACCGACCGTACGTAGCGTCCACGCCGATCATTCACGAACTGGCAGGCCTTCTCACGAAGTGACATCCGCCAGTACCCGCCCGCAACACTCCCGGACGAGGTTTTGATGACCGTTCCTTCGATTGCTGCATACGAAATGCCGGCTCCGTCGGACCTGCCCCGCCAGCTCGTCGACTGGGTGATCGATCCCGATCGCGCCGTGCTCCTCGTCCACGACATGCAGGAGTATTTCCTTCGGTTCTTTCCTGCAGGCAAATCGCCGGTGGTCGAATTGGTCGACCACTGTGCGCGCCTCGTCAACCAGTGCAGGTCCGTCGGGATACCCGTCGCGTTCACCGCTCAACCGGGCGACATGAGCCCGGCGGAACGCGGGCTTCTCAGGGATTTCTGGGGTACCGGGATGACTTCTATGGACGCTGATCGTGCGATGGTCGCCCCGTTGACGCCCCGGGACTCCGAAACGGTGTTCACCAAATGGCGATACAGCGCGTTCTTCCGGTCGAATCTGCGAGAGTTCCTCGAGGAACGAGGACGAGACCAGCTCGTCATCTGCGGTGTCTACGCTCACGTCGGCTGCATGGTGACCGCGATCGACGCTTTCACGCACGACATTCAACCTTTCCTCGTCGCGGACGCCGTGGCCGACTTCACCGCCGACTATCACCTGATGGCCCTGCGCTACGTCGCCGAACGCTCGGCCTGTGTGCTGCCGACCGAATCCGTGCTCCACTCGCTCGCCACACCAGTGAAGTCGGCTTCATGAACGCTGCCGCCGTACGGGAATGGCCCGACACTGCCGCTTTGATCGACCGCGGGTACGACGCTTTCGCACTTCTGCACCGGCCTGACGCACATCCCTCTCCGAGAGTCGAACTCCTGGCGGGAAATGTCTCGGCCGTGTCCGGCTTTGCCGACTTGGCAAACCTGGTGCACGAGGATCCGCGAAGCGTGCTGGCCGTGGTGCCCTACAACGTGATCGGCGAGTTCGGTCACCCGTGTCACCGCGACGATGCACGGCTTCTGGCCCTGCGCATTGCGCACCGGGAGTGTCTCCCGCTGGCCACAGCCGTCGAAGGCCTGCCCGCAACGTCCGGCAGGCTGACCGACGTCCGATTTGCCCAGGACGACGACGAATACGCGAAAACGATCGCCGACGTCGTCAGGGCCGAAGTGGGTACCGGCCAAGGGTCGAACTTCGTCGTCAAGCGGTCGCTCACGGCCCGGATCGCCGACTTCCGCGTAGCAAGGGCACTGGGAATCTTCCGCCGCCTCCTGACCGGCGAACGCGGAACCTACTGGACGTTCCTAGTGCATACAGCAGAATCGACACTCGTCGGCGCGACCCCGGAACGACAAATCAGCGCTCGTGACGGTGTCGTCACCATGAACCCCATCAGCGGGACGTACCGCCACCCACCGGATGGGCCCGATCTCGCCGGTCTGCTCTCCTTCCTCGACGACTCGAAGGAGACGGACGAGCTCTTCATGGTCGTCGACGAGGAACTCAAGATGATGTCCCGCATCTGTGAACAGGGGGCGAGCGTGCAAGGTCCTTTCCTCAAAGAAATGCGGAAGCTCGCGCACACCGAGTTCCTTCTCCGCGGCCGTACCACCCTCCCGCTGCCTGAAGTCCTCCGGCGCAGTCTTTTCGCACCTACGGTGACCGGCAGCCCGCTCGCGAGTGCGTTCGACGCGATCACGCGGCACGAGAAAACCGGACGACGGTATTACAGCGGGGCACTGGCCCTCTTCGACCGCGACGCGGCCGCCGCGCCGCTGCTCGACTCGTGCATCATGATCCGCACCGCCGAGATCTCGCGCCGCGGCGATGTCGAGATCGGCGTCGGCGCCACGATCGTCCGCGGCTCCCTGCCGCGCTCCGAAGTGGCCGAAACGCGGTCGAAGGTCGCAGGGTTGCTCGCGGCTCTGGACGGCGGACAGGAGCCACCGCAGAAGGATCGGCCGCTCCCAACGTCGGCCATGGCCGGGGACCCAGGAGTGCGCACAGCGCTCCGACGCCGCCGCCGCCGGCTGTCCTCGTTCTGGCTCGCCGAACCGGCGGCTCGGAGCACGGCACGCGATTCCCTGCCCACGCCGCGGGTGTGCCTCGTCGACGCCGAGGACTCGTTCACCGACATGATGGGTCACCAGCTCACCGCGCTCGGCTTCGACATTGAGATCACCCGCTGGTCGGATCCCCGCGCCAAGACGGGCACGGACCTGGTGATCGTCGGCCCGGGTCCGGGCGACCCGCGGGACGTCGGCGATACCCGCATCGGTTCCATACATCAGCTCACGCGGTCGCTGCTCGTAGGCGATCTTCCGTTCATCTCGGTGTGCCTCGGTCACCAAGTGCTCTGCACCCAGCTCGGTCTGCCCGTCCTCCGCAAGGAAAACCCGAACCAAGGCGTGCAAAAGGACGTCACGTTCTTCGGGAGGCCCCTCGAAATGGGTTTCTACAACACCTTCGTAGCGATTGACGACGGTAGGAGAACCGCCGCGGGCTATCGGTTCCAGGTCAGCAGCGAGCCGTCGACCGGTGAGGTGAACGGCCTGCTCGGCCCGCACTGGGGCTCCTTCCAGTTCCACCCGGAATCAGTGCTGAGCAAGGACGGCCACGAGTTCCTCGGCCGGTTCGTGCGCCTGATCGCAGGGAAGGCACCCGGCCCCGCACGAACCGGCCGCTCAAGCGCCACCAAGTTGTCTAGGAGCACCCCATGAACGACGGAAACCTTGGCGTGGTCTTCGTGTCCGGCGCGTCGTCGGGTTTCGGGATGCGCACCACCGAACTGCTTGCGGGTTCGGGATACCGCGTCGTCGCGGCCGCTCGCCGCCGCGACCGGTTGGAGGACCTCTGCGCCAGGAACCCGGCCTTGGCGGTCTGCCCACTCGAAGTCGATGTGCGAGACAGGGAAGGACTCGCCCGCTCGATCCATCGGCTCCCCGCGGACTTTCGGGACGTCTCCGCAGTGATCAACAACGCCGGCCTCTCGAAAGGGTTCGAACCCGTCCAGTCGGGTGTTTGGGGCAACTGGCACGAGATGATCGAAACGAACGTCGTCGGATTGCTCAACGTCACCGAGCTGCTCCTGCCGCGCCTCGTCGAACGCGGCTCCGGCCACGTCGTGAACATCGGGTCGATCGCGGGTAACTACCCCTATCTCGGTGGAAACGTCTACGCCGCCACCAAAGCCTTCGTGCACCAGCTGACCCTCAACATGCGAGCCGATCTCCACGGAACGGGCGTGCGGGTCAGCTGTATCGCACCGGGCAAGGCGGAGACCGAGTTCGCGCTGGTCCGTCACGACGGCGACCACGAACGAGCCCGCGAGACCTACCGCGGGATCACCCCATTGGACGCCGACGACGTCGCTGAAGCGGTGGCCTGGTGCCTGTCCCGGCCTCCGCGAGTGAACATCAACATGATCGAAATCATGCCCACCGACCAGCCCTTCGGCCTGAGTTTCGCGCCTCCGCGAACCGAACCGGCCGGCACGGGGAAAGGAACCCACCTGTGATTACATGCGGGCTCAAGCTCACCCACGACGCGTCCGTGGCTCTGATCGACGACGGGGATCTCGTTTTCAGCGTGGAGATCGAAAAACTGGACAACCGTTCCAGGTACAGCGAAATCCCTGATCTCGACATAGTTGCCGAAATCCTCGCCGACTTCGGTTACCAGCCGTCTGATGTGGACGAGTGGGTCGTCGACGGCTGGGACGGCGACCGCCCCGGCACGGTCGAAGTCCTCAGCCACGGAGCGCCGGTCACGCTCGCGGTAGGCCCGTATCGTGAATCGGAACAGTGTCCGGATATCCTGGCGCCGAGCGTGACCGGCAAGTTCCCGCTCGGCGGCCGTTTCCACGCCTACTCCAGCCACCAGCACGTGGCTGGCCACGTCGCCAGCGCCTACTGCTCCAGCCCCTTCGCGGCCCGAGTCGAGGCATCGTTCGTACTTGTCTGGGACGGCGGGCTGTTCCCACGCCTGTATCGGGCCGATCCGGCAACGGGCGTAGAGAACCTCGGCGCGCTGTTCCCCGTGATAGGTCACGTTTACGCCACCGCCGGCCACCACTTCGGGCCGTTCCGGAGGCAGATCCAGTCACCCAACGTCGACGACCTGACCGTCGCGGGCAAGCTGATGGCGTATATCGCGCTCGGCCAGCCCCGCGAACCGGTGATCACCGTGCTGGGCCGGGAGTTCGAACGGATCTTCACCGGCTCCGACGACCAGGCGAGTTCCTATCGCAGCCGGGTGGGCGGTTTCGGCAGCCTCTTCGAGCCGTCGATGCCGCCGTTGCACGAGTTCTTCGACGCCGTCCGCGCCGGCATCGCCGGTCTCGGATATTCCGATGCCGACGCGCTCGCTAGCATCCACGAGTTCTTCGCCCAGCTGCTCGCGCAGCGGTTGACCGAGCGCCTCGGCGAGCTCGGTGGCGGGACGCCGCAGAACCTCTGCTTCGCCGGCGGCTGCGCGCTGAACATCAAGTGGAACAGCCGAATCCGGTCACTCGCTTGTGTCGGTGAGATGTGGGTTCCGCCCTTCCCCAACGACGCGGGATCGGCCATCGGCGGAGCGGCGCTGGCGATGGCCCGTGCTTCCGGGCTCCGCGCCGTTTCCTGGCATGTGCGCTCCGGGCCGCGACTGCAGCCGATCGGTGACCTGCCGACTGGGTGGTCCGCGGCGTCCTGCAGCCCTTCAGAACTCGCCGCGCTGCTCCACGAGTCCGGCGAACCTGTCGTAGTGCTCGATGGCCGCGCCGAACTAGGCCCGCGTGCGCTGGGTGGACGCAGCATTCTCGCTCCGGCGATATCGCCCACCATGCAGGACAAGCTCAACGCCCTGAAGGGAAGAGAGAACTACCGACCAATCGCGCCCATCTGCCTCGTGGAAGAGGCACCGGTGGTGTTCGCCCCAGGTACGCCCGACCCCTACATGCTCTTCGACCACGACGTCCGTCCGGAGTGGCGGGAGCGGATCCCGGCGGTCGTGCACCTCGACGGTAGCGCCCGCCTGCAGACCGTCTCGGACACCGAGGACGCAGTCCTCGCCGAAATCCTCCGCACCTACCGCCGGCTCAGCAAAGTCCCGGTGTTGTGCAATACCAGTGCGAACTTCAACGGATGCGGATTCTTCCCCGACGTTCTGTCGGCGATCCGTTGGGGCCGGGTGGACCACGTGTGGAGCGCGGGAACCCTGTACACCAAGACCGGGTGAGAACAGTTCGAGCTCGGAGACTCCGAGGTTGACCGGCGGGCCCGGCGGGATGCGACCCCCTCGGTCGCCTCCCACCGGAGCTCACCGGGCCGCCGCGGCTCCGCTGTGGCCTGACTCGCGGCTCTCCAGTTCCTCCGCGATCCGGCGCCAGGCGGTCGCACATGCACGAGCCGCCTCCACCACCGCACCACTGCAGTGCGCAGGCACCCCGTCGATCACTGTTCGCCAGCCGGCTTCGTCAATCGTGTGCAGGTGCAGGAGCCGCAGCATGGCGCGGCCGCCATCCGTGAACCGCAAAGACGGGTCCCGCGACAGCTGAGCGAAGATGTCGTTCTGCACCCCCGTCACCTGCTGGGGCAGAGGAGTCACGTTCGAGGACATCGTCTCGGAGCTGTCCCCTCCCGGCGGGCCCTCTTCCGGCAACCCGGTGCGCAACCGCGGCGGAAGGGGACTTTCGGCACGCCGCAAGCGATCTTTGACGTCCTTCGCTGTCGCCGGCGTGATCCCCGCAGCCGCCGCGACTTTCCGGATCGACGCCGATGGTTCTGCGGAGAGGTACTCGGCTGCCCGCAACCGCCCCGCGGCAGGGTCCACCGGTCGGACTCTGCCGTCCCGGCCCACCCGGACCTCCGCGCGGGGCACCGCGAACTCCGCGCGTTTGCGTAGCGCGGCGACCGTCTTGTCGGATACTCCGGCCCGTTCAGCGATCGTCACGTCCGACCATTGAGGGTGGGAAACGAGGATCCTGGCGGTCGCGGCCGCGCGATCAGCCCGGGAAAGCGGCAGTCCGTGCCTGGCGTTCGACTGCACGGCCACGACGAACGCGTCGTCTGCAGTGCCTTCGAAGAACCTGGCTTCGATTGTCGTCCAGCCGCTGGAAGCCGCCACGCGTAGCCGGTGCATCCCGTCAATCACCCGCATGGTGGACCGGTGGACCACGATGGGTGGCAGCGAGGCCCCGAACTGTGTCAGGGCTCGCACGTGGTCGTCGTCTACGCCGTCCACACGAGGTGAATCTGCGGGATGCAGGTCGGCGATCCGCACAACGTGCACCTCGCCCAACCGGAACCACTCGTCACCCTCGTTCCTGGCCTGCCCCGCGGCTTCCGCGGTCTCGTCCTCCATGAATCCTCCCCGATTCATCCCATCGGCGCGCCTTCGCCTCTCGGCTCAGTCACACGGGTCCTTCACCCGGCCAACCGGACAGCATCCGGACCGGATTTTCGTTCACCAGCTGACCGATCACGGCAGATTCGACACCTCTGGCCGCCAGCATCCCGGCGAAAACCGTCGGAACAAACGCGAACCCGTTGCCACCGTTTCTCGTCCACATCTGTTTGAGGAAAACGTCATGACTTATCAGGAGCTGGGAGCCGTAGCCGTCCGACACCAGGGTCGAGACGACGCTCGCGGTGGCCTCCGCGGTCGGAGCGGCCCCCTCGCGGGGGAACGTGATGTCCATGCCGATCATGTCGAATTCGAGCCACACCCCACGATCGGCGAGCGAAACCTGGTAGCCGGGATCGTCACCGGAGCAGTCCATATGCGCGAGCACCACGCGGTCAGGTGGCACACCGATCTCGTCGACGACCACGTCCAGCACGGCATGACCGAGCCGGAGCCAACTAGGAAGGTGGACCATCAGCGGAACCTTGGGATGGTTGAGCTGCGCCAGTGCTGCTGCGCGTAGCGAAGCACGCTCCGCGTCGGTGAAGCGCGGGGAAACCCCGATCTCGCCGATGATCCCGGGGCGCACCTGATCTCGTCCCACCCCGTGGGTCAGCTCATAGTCGATGGCCGAAGCCTGAACGTCTACGGAGCACCCGATGCGGCTCGCTTCGAACTTCTCCAGGTATGCGCCGCATCCCATGACGATCGTGATGCCGGAGCGTTCGGACAGCCGGCGCAGCGAACCGGGATCACGCCCGATCGCCGGGCTGGGCGTGACATCGACGATCGTCCCGCCACCGAACCTCCGGAAGACCTCGAGTTCACCAAGCACGTCTTCGAAGCCCTTGGGGCCGACGTTGTCGGCGCAGCAGTACGGATCCTGGCGCAGTGCCCAGGCCATGAACGCCGAGACCGGGCGATCGAGTAGCTGCCGACTGAACCCGTGAGTCGGCGGGTCGAGTACGGCCGACAGATCATTGAAAAGGTGCTCGTGTGGAAGCACCACACCAAGCTGCGCCGCGGGCACCGGCCCGGTCACCGTCTGAACGCCGGGCACCGCGTCGATCATGGCTTTCCCTCTGGTTCAGAGGTGCGAGACGGGAGCATGGCGGTCCCTGCCGCGACAAGGGCGATGACCGTGCCAATGACGGTAACCAGGTGCACGGGTTCGCCGAGCGATGGACTGATGGCATCGAGCGCAAGTGACCCCACGAGCTGCCCGGCGACCGAGGCGAGGCCCAACAGCAGCAGCCCCAAGCCGCGAACCAGCAACGCCATGAACCCAATGGAAAGCAACCCGAGGGCCCCGCCCGTGTACAGCCACCATGTGGCCGGTAGCGCGAAGTGACCGATGCCGAGGCTCAAGCGGACGGCGAGACCTGCCAGGAGCACCACGAACCCGACCAAGAAGTTGAACCCGACGGACACCAGCATCGATCCCGTCGCCTGGGCGACGGCCGCGTTCCCAGCCGGTTGCCAGCCTGCCAGCAACCCGGCGGCGAACGGCAGCACCGCCAGGGCCACACCTCCGGCGACGTGCATGCCGGGTGCGACGACCAAGACTGTCGCACCGACCGCGAGGACAGCTCCCGCCAGCCGGGCAAACGAGATCGGCTGCTTGGCCACGCCGCCGATCCCGACACGGTCGCAGATCACCCCTGAGATGACCAGCCCGGAGATCAATGTGATCTGGAAGACTGCCACGCCGAGTACGCCGACGGTGACGCCCTCGGACAGCACGACAGCCGCTCCGCACAGGCCCGCGAGGTAGTTCCACCAGCCGAGTCCGCCGCTGCGGATCAGCCGTGGAAGGTCGCGCGCCTGGCGACGGGTGACAGGACGAGCGGAGACGAGAAGCACAACAATCACCAGGCCCGAGCCGAACGAGATGACCGCGGCGCTGTTCCCGTCGTCGATGGTTGTGCCGAGCTCACCGTTGACCAGCGACTGGAGCGGGCTCAGGGTCCCCGCCAGGACGGTGGCGACGACCAGCAGCGCTGTGGCCGCACGCGATGTCCGCCGTGCACTGGGTGTGACCTGAGCCGTCACCGGTCGTCCCCGGCCAGCCAGGCGACGGCCTGGCCGAAGAGCCGTCGATAGCCTTTCCACTCCATGAACTCGGCCGGGGCCCAATGCGGTGAGACATCCGAGGCGAACGCCAGGGAACGTCCCTCGCCCACCGTGCTCACGGCCAGCAACGGGTCGGCACCTACCCTGGCGAGCACGCGGGCGTCCGGTCTGGCGACCAGCCGCTGGTAGCCGAGCAGGATCGGCCACGTGTGCTCGAGCCCAGCGGTGATCGGATGATCCTCGCCGGTCAGCTCTCCCGATACACCTTCGGGGCATTCGACCCGGTCGTCGTAAGGGGAGATCCGGACCGGAAGGACAGCTTCGATCGGCGTTGCGTGGTAGGCCGCTTTCGCCTGGAAACCCTGGAAACTCAGGTATCCGCCGGCCATCGCCAGCCCACCGCCCGCCCGGACCCACTCCGCCAGGAGCTTCAACCGGTTGGGGAACGGTCGTCCTGCCTCGACTACCTGAGGGTGTAGAAGGAGGGAGTTGGCGCCGATGTCGGAAAGGATCACCACGTCATAAGCCCCGAGCTTGTCGAGCGTCTCCGGGAAGTCGGCCGCGACAGCGTGAGAGCCTAGGTGCACGACGAAGTGCCCCTCCTCTTTCAGGGCTTGGACCAGGGCTTGCGCGCCTACGGTGAGCTGAGCGTGTGGGAAGGAGTCGTATCCCTTGATGTCGGTCGCGACGTTGATCCACGACTCACCGGCGAGGAGCACCCGAGCCATTCCCAGCCCCCGTCCACAAAGATCATCTCTGTTGCGCAATCGTAGGCAAACGCGTTGCGTGGCGTCAACGGCACCTCGGGTGAACTTGGCTGTTATAAATGGCGTCAGGATGTTACTTATTGCAGGTCACAACACCGGAAGGAGGTGCACCGATGACGCTGGCCCACGTTGCGCAACGTGCTAACGTGTCCGTTTCGACCGTGTCCCGCTACCTGCGTGGACAGCTGAAGGTCAACCCGGACACCGCGGCACGCATCGACGAGGCGGTTCGCGAGCTCAAGTACGAGGTAACCACGCCGGCGTGCGATCGGAATCCGCCGCAGAACCCGGTGATCGCTATGGCAGTTCCCGAGCTGATCAACCCGTTCTTCGCCGAGTTGACCGAAGCCGCCGCAGCCGCCGCAGCCGCCAGCAACGTCTCGTTGCTCGTCGGGGTCAGCGGTCTCCAGGCTCGACGTGAGGCCACCTTGAGTGACTTTGTCGCCGACAGCGATGTCATCGACGGCCTGATCTACGTTGGAATGCATCGCGAGAACGAGGCTCTCGCGCGGGCTATCGGCAACGGCCTACCCGTCGTCGTCCTCGACGAGGAGATTTCGGGCACTTCAACGGCAGACACTATCTCCGTCGACAACTACGGAGGCGCCTACCAGGCCACGGCCTACCTCGCCCAGCTCGGCCATCGCCGGATTGCGCACGTCGCCGGCCCGGCCGAACTCTCGACCACGCGAGACCGCGCTCGCGGCTACCGAGACGCGATGGCAGACGCCGGCCTGGACGTGCACGAAGACCTCGTCCTCCACGGCCCGTACACCGAGCAGTTCGGCGCCAGCACGTTCCCCCACCTCGTGCACTCTGGCAAAGCTCCCAGCGCCGTGTTCGTCGGCAGCGATATCGTTGCGGTCGGCATGCTATCTGCCGCCGAACTCCATGGGATCCGCATTCCAGATGACCTTTCAATAGTCGGCTGCGACGGGATCGGCGTCGGCGAGTGGCTACGTCCGCGGTTGACCACGTTGCAACAACCGGTCGCCGACCTGGCGCGCTCAGCCATCGACATCGTCCAGACTCGAATCGAATCCCCAGAGCACGAGCGCATTGTGAGGAAGTTCCCACTGCAGCTGGTCGTGAGAGGTTCTGCTGCCCGGCCACGGTAAGGCCACCAAAGGGAACGGGGAACGGTCGATATAAGGGGCTCATAACCCCCGCGGGCCTGCGCGGCATAGGCGTTGATGGCGGGTGTCCCGGGTCACTGCCACGTGCAAACATTGCCGGGTCTAGTTCGTCGATAGCGACAGGCCCGAGTGGACGTACGCGATTTGAGTTGGCATGTATGGCTTTCCCTTGTTTCCGCCGTAGTTCGATCTGTCATCTGCGCGGCACAGCCGCACGGTTGAAGGCGTAGCTTGTGAAAAGCCGGTGGGTGCCGTCAGGGATGCCCCACTGTCCGCGATGGCCGGTCCATCCGGCATCGTGGTCGGCCACCAGGTCCGGTCAGTCGGCGCGCTCCCACTCAAAGGTGGCGCCGATCGAGTAGCGGCCGTCGGCGGCGGCGGTGATCCGGGCAGGCAGGTATCCGTCTTCGCCGATGGCCTGGTGGTCGACCATGACGATCGTGTCGCCGTCCCAGTAGGCGAGGTCAGATCCCTCCGGGTACTTGCGGGCGGTGTCGCTGATCCAGGCGACGACCGACTCGGCCACGGTGCGCCGGAAGCGCGGGCATCCAGCCCTGCTCCACCCATAGATCTCCGAGGCAAGCGCAGGAAAGACGGGGTCCGTACCGTCGATGTTGATCGTGACCAGGATTTCGCCGTCCTCGGGCACGAGCCGGGCGGAGTCGGCCAGCAGACCGGCATCAGCCTGCGGATCGGCTGGCGGAGCGGTGAGTTCCCAGCACCACCCGCGATAGCCGATCGCGTAGCGGTTGTTCTCGTCCGGCTCGATCCGATCCGGCCTGTGCTCTTCGGTTTCCAGGACCGTCAAAACGTCGCCGTCGAAAGTGGCGGTGTCGGGCCATTCTTCGGGATCGTGGTCGTGCATCGTGTTGAGCCACAAGGCAATTGACTCGGCGACAGTGCGCCGGAACCGGGGCACAGCGAATCCGTTCCAACGCTCGTCTTCGATGGTCGCCGGGAACACCTGTGTGGTGTCGGCGAGGGCGACGTACACCTCACCTTCGGTCGCGGTGAGATTCGGTGTGGACATGGCAGATCCTTTCCTTGCGCAAAGGGGTTATCGGGTGGTTGTGATCGGCTGGGTGGTCCAGGCGTAGAGATCTCGCGCCATACCGGCGTGCTGGCGGCAGTAGAGGGTGTGCGGTGCGCCGCTGGCCTGCCGGGTTGCGCGCCGGTGGCAGTAGCGCGGCGGGCGACCGTCGCCGAATTCGGTTTGCCAGGCGCACACCCGGAGTCGGCGGAGGAAGACCACGAGGCCCGGTCCACCGTTGACGCCGAACCATCTGCCGCCGTCGCCGTCGGTGGCGTGCCAGGTGAAGCGGGTGCAGCGGTGCCCGGTGGGCGTGGTGGCTCGTTCGCCAGCCTGGTGCCGGTCTGCCGGGTCGATGGTGGCGAGATGCCCGCCTGACCAGGTCGTGACCGTGGCGCTGTCGCAGGCGACGTAGGCGGCGAAGCGGGTCGCGTGGTTGAGTGCGTCGCGCTGTCGTTCGTCGGCGCAGGCGTAGCAGGCGGTCGCGCCCGTGGCGGAGTCGGTCGCGAATCCGGTGCCGATTCCATCGGGCACCGGATTGTGTCCGCAGTTGAGTCGAGTGGCCGGGGTTACGATGATTGCGGTTTTCATGGCGATTTCCCTTACTCTTGGGAATGAAATGATTAGATGCGCGCCTGCGTGCGCGGTGGCCCATATTTCGTCGATGGGTCGGGGTCCGGAGTACGTGCATCAGTTGATCCGGTCGGTGCCTGGCTCCTCGTACGCCGTGACGACCTCCGGCGGCATCTGCTCAGTGGTGCGGTGGCCGCGCAGCTTGTGCCAGGCGACGGTCCAGGTGGCCTCTTTCTCTCCCGGCCGTGGCGGTGGGAAGACCGGGTTCGGCACGGTTACCGACTTCTTGTTGACCCGCCGTACCCGCATCCACATGCTGTTGCAGAGCACCCAGTCGCCCTTGCTCACGGTGTCCGGCCCCAGCGTGGACGCCTTTCCCTCAGCCTGGAGCTGGGTGTAGACGCCCTTCCAGTAGTCGATCTGCTCGGTGAGGGTGGTGATTTCGCGCCGCAGGTAGACCGCGCGTTCCTCGCCGGGGTGCTGGATTCCCCAGCGGTGCCGCGGCTGGCCGTGCTCGTCGGTCTCGGTCACCCAGCCCGGTTCGCCGTCGAGTTCCCGCTGAAGACGCCGACGGTCGGCTTCCTGCTTCTCGATCCGATTGGCCACGGTCACCGGGTTGTGGCGGGCACCCATGTGGTGCGACGCGGTCTCGGCGCGGCGCGCCAGCTCGTCGGCGTACTCACCCTGCTTGATGGATTTGCCGAGCTTGTTCCACGCGCGCTCGCGACGGTTGCGGTCGGCCTTGTAGCTGTAGTGGTCGACCAGCAGGGGCTGGCCCATCGGGATGTTGTGGAACACGTAGTCGGCTTTCGCCCGCGTGGCGTCGGCCTTGGCCTGATGCTTACCCGAGCGCTCGGTGAGCCGGTCGACCCGGTCGTCCATCCGGTCGGCGAGATCGGTTTCCTGCTGCTCGACGCTGGGCATCGTGTCGTCGATGTCGCGCGTGACGGTGTAGCCCGCGTTGGTGAGCACCCGCTCGATGTCGGCGAGGGCGTAGGGCTTCGACTGGCGGTTCCGGGAGGACCGCAGCAGCCACGCCCCAGCGTAGCGGGACCATTTCCAGGACGGATGAGCCTTGAGCGCCAGGTGCGCGGGGCTGTTCCTCGTCGTGCCCTCGACGGTGGTGCCGGAGTCGTAGTCGTGGTGGATTGTCAGGGTTCCTAGGGACATGGCGATGCGCCTCCTTCACTTCATTTCGCATGTGGTGCGGGCCGTCTTGTTCAGTCCGCCGAAATACGGGCGGGTCAGTGGCCCTGGTCCCAACCCACCGTTCGCGGGAATGTCGCCAGGAACGCAGCGACACGGGCGGCGTCGCCCGGAGCGACCGAGAAGGCGAAGGCCACGTGTCCGCCGCTACGGGGCACCCTGGCGGTGCCGGCCAGCGGCCCCTGGTAGCGCACGATGGCTTCCTGCGGATCGTGGCCGAGCGGGCTGGGGCCGGGCGTGTGGACGGTCGCGCCGAGCGGGTCCGCGATGGCGTGCGCGAGCTGGTCGCGCGCGGCGGCCTGGTCATCGAGTCGTTGTTTCAGCTCGCGGGTTTCCGCGAGGGTGACCCGGTAGCCGGGCAGCAGCCGCCGGGCAGTCTCGGCGGCGACGGTTTCGGGTGTCTTGGTCGGGGACACCGTGATTTCGTGTGATGGCACCGGGTTTCCGTGGCGGTGCCGGATAGTCGCCAGTTTGGCCGGGAGGCTGGCAGACAGCCTGAGCCGTGGCGTCTTCTCCCAGTCGGAGTAGCACACGTGAAGCTGTTCACCATCTGGGCCGATGAGGTATCGATCGCGGTGACCGTGGTGGCCCGGTTCGACCGTCCATGTCCCGTCGAGCGCTTCCGCCATCGCTGCCGTGAATGCCTGCATGTCCATGGGGTGGTTTTCCTTCCTGTGTTGGGGTTTTGTGTGCGCCAGATTTGGTTCGGGCGCCGGTTGTGGCCATTTCGCGGCCACGGCACCCGCGCGGCGCATGGCCGCGCGGGCACCGAAGCGGCGACGGTCCTTTCAGACCGAAGCCAGTACTTTGCTGAGCGTGGTCACGGTTTCCTGATCGAGTGCGTCGGCTTTTCCGTCCACCGCGCGGGACATGTTGCGTTCGGCGCGGGAGGCGTTGCGCACGATCGCTTCGTGGTGGGTGTAGGTGTTGATGGCCTGCACCACTCCCCACGCGGTGCCGCGCCACGGGCTGACTCGGTTGTCGCTGTTCCACAACCGGGTGAGCGCGGCCCGCTCGTTCGTCGCGGTGGTGCGGGCGCGGCCCTTCTCCTCGGGCACCGGGGCGTGTGCGTCCAGGAAGGCGCGCCATGCCTGGTCGGTCACGGTCGTTTCGCACAGCGCCTTGACCTCGGCGGCAAACTCCTCAGCCACGGTGTGGACCATCGCGAGCGCGTCGCGGGCCTCCACGATGCGGAACTTGCCGTTCTTGGAGTGCTTGACCTTGAACTGTTGGCCGTACTCGCGCAGACCGGCCGCCATCGTGTTGTCGCACACCACGTTCGTCACGGTCCGCTTGTAGGTGGTGGCCAGGCTGCCGTCGTGGCTGGTGCAGGCGACCAGGTTCGGCCGGAACTCCACGCCTTCCGGGGTGGTGATGTTCTCGGGCACTTCCACGCTCACCCATGCCTGTCGGCGGTCGCGCAGCAAGCCTGCGGAACCGATCGACAGACCGTCGTCCAGGAGCGTGCCGACCTTGTCGAGCAGCCATTCCTGGTACTGGTGCACGGTGTACCCGTCGGCGAAGATCCCGAGGACGTCCCCGGTATCCGATGCGGTAATGGCTTGCTTGTTGGGCACGCGGCGCAGACCGAACTTGCCCGAGACGAGCACCGGTTCCGGTTCGGCGGTCCAGTGGAATAGGCGGCGCTGCACGTCGGCGACCGGGATAGCGCCGGGGTAATGGTTCGGCTCGCTGCCCTGCGCGGAAGCCCGGTAGTGCCACGCGTGCCCGCGCTTGTCGGTGAACCCGATCAGAACATTGTTGTTGAGCCATTCGCTGGTTTCTTTGGACATGACGAACCCACTTTCGTTATCGGAGGTGATACGGGAAACCGGCTATGCGGTCACGGCGTCCGCACGCGAACGCGCGCGGCACCGAAACGACACAACACGGTGTGCCTAGTCGCCGTAGTGAGACTTCATGGTTTCTTCCGCTTGGTTCAATACGGCGCGTTGCGTAAGCCATCGTTCGGCATCGGTGAAATGCCGATGCCATACTCGGTTTCATCCGGTTCGACCGAACAGAACGCCAACCCGCGCCACAATCCGCGCCACCGGAGAACGACCCGTATGTGTCCGTGTTCGGTAGCGTAGGCGAATACGGATTCTTCGCCGGACTGTTCACGACCATCCGGGCCTGATTCGGCGAGATAGCGAACGACCAGGCTCACCATAAGTTCGTGGTCGGCGCCGAGGATGGACAGTGCCTGATAGGCGCGCCGGACTCCGTGCAGGTCTGCATAGTCACTGAAGATCACATACTGTCGGTCCCGCTCGTGTCCGGCGGGTTGATTTTTGGTATTCACGGGCGCGTCTCCCTCGATTATTGTTGCGCGGTTGACTTGTTCACTACGCAACATTTTTGCCGTAAGGGTGAACAATGGGGTAGCAGTGTTCACAACCGCGCAGGGTTTCGCGGACGTCGGACATGGTCACGGTGTGATTACCGTGCCGGTATCCGTCAACCATGACGGAAATACATTCGCAGTCGCCTTCTGCGTAGTATTCGGCGCAGTCGTAATGCAGCGGCTCATCAAACGTTGTCGCGAGCCACTTGTCACATTCAGCGCATTCCCGATAGCCCAGATTGGACATGATGTGGTCGATATCCCAGCCGTGACAGTCGGTGCACAAGCCCTGTCCGTCATCGCTCAGCGCGGACACAACGTCGGCCGCGACGTCTTCCGGAACATCGCAGGAATCGACCAGCGCCCGCGCGGCATTCTCCGATTCCCGTTCCGACAGGTCTTCGTCGTCGAGCAAGGGGTATCCAGCGAGGGAGTCACCGATACGGGTAGCAGCCTCACGCGCGGCGGAATCCCCGTAGTCGTAGGCAAGAAGCCCGTTCCACTCTGCCGCTTTACCTGGTGCCGCCTCCTCCATGAGCCGCATTGCCGCTTGCCCATTGGACACGTCCGCCAAATGGGCGCACTGGTGCCCGGTGAGGTAGTCGCCAGGAATCGGCAGCGGGTCACCGCCCGATCCGAGTACGAATCCGAAACCGGACCAGTCATTATCTCGGGCGCAGTCTTCGCCGTCCCATTCCCCGTAGCGGAAATTCTGCCCGAAGTACAGGTGCGCATCGTCGGACAGGGAAATTTCAACGTTGTTCATGATGGACACTCCCAGCGGGTGCGGATGAGTACGTATTACAGGCCGCATGCGGCAAAGAAACGGTCACGGTTGAATCGAGGGTTTACCGATTTGAAGTACGCACACAAGGCGTCGGCGAGCGATTCTCGTTCGTCGTCGGCGGCAACTTCGCGACGTACGGAATCCGCAATCTCTTTGAAGTCCTTACGAGTCATGGCAGATTCTCCAATCTTGTTGTAGTTGCATGCTGTTTTTTGCGGTTCAGGCCAGTTGCGAACTGGTACGGACCGAAATGTGGACACATCAGGCGCGAGTCATGCAAAGGGGATCATCTTCTATGTCCGTGCAATGCGGAATCGCAAGCAATAGCGCCCGGTCGGCCAGTAGCGCATTCCCTGAACCTCCCCAAAGGGGAAGCCGTTATGTCTAGTGCACAACGCATGGAACCATGCCCGTAAGACATAGCGTGCTATGAACGACAAAAACGCGACGCGCTTGAGAGGGTCGTTCAATGTCGGCAACCGCTTTACACAATCCGGACGCCCACACGTTGTGACGTTTTTCGGTGCTAGACCACCATGTAGTTATCTTGGGGACACACCCCTGGCAGGCATGCCTTTTATGCGCGCTACTCCGCTCTATAGCAAGGGATTCACATAACGGGGCTGCAAGCGCAGTTACTACGCACCTCAGACTAGAAATGCGCGTTTGGCTACGCGTCGTTCCCCACTACTGCCCTGCACAGTTTCGCTGCTGTCCGCGCGGCCCAAGCCGCTGCCCGCGCTGTGCGGGTCTTATGGTTCGTAACGACCAAACCTTTAAGGAAAAGAAAGGAAGGAGATCGCTCACGGGACGCCGTGTCCCGGTCCTCACGCCCTTCTCTGTCCCATCCACTCCGGTCTGTCTCGGTTACATGTCTAGGTTGACACACTGCCTAGACACTTTCAACCTTCAGGCGGGTTCCGTTATCTCGCCGTTACCTTCGGCGTCGACCTCGCTGCTCAGGGCCGGTCGGGCCCTTAAGCAGGGAAGACGCAGAGGAAGAGAAGGCCCGCACAGCGCCAGCCAGCGCCCGCGCCCGCGACCCGCACAGCGCCAGCCAGCGCCCGCGCCCGCGACCCGCACAGCGCCAGCCAGCGCCCGCGCCCGCGACCCGCACAGCGCCAGCCAGCGCCCG
>NZ_JADNQM010000055.1:0-40253 GCF_046269425.1 Amycolatopsis sp. cmx-11-12
CTCTCCAACAATGTCAAATTTGATCGAGGCAAATTTAATGCACTCAAAGGAACCTCAAACGAGGTTCTTAATACATAAGCTCTACTGGCTTAGTTCACTAGCACACTGTTGAGTTCTCAAGCAACACACCCCGAATCGCACCGAGCACAGTATCTCTACTGATCGCGGCCTTATCCGAAGCAGTTATTTCTTGGCTTTTGTTCGGAGCTCACCCTACACCTGCTTGAAACTGCCGTCTCAGCGGGGTCTGGTTACCTCTCCGATTCGGGACCACCCACTCTACCACCATCCGGTGGGAGCTTGGTTCGTGTTCCCGGCGGCCGCTCGGTTTCCCTGGCGACGAAGAGAACATTACACGGCCCGAAACCGGCGTTTACAGGGGGGTCCCTTTTTTCGCGCCGACGCCCTGACCTGCGTCGATCTACTCGACGGCCGCCACATCGCCCGGAACCGGCTCCCCATGCGTGGCAACGACCGTCAGCACGACGAGGGCGGCGGCGAGCAAAGCGGCGACATGGATGGGCGCGGGCGTGAACGACGCGGCGAGGACGAGCACCGCGGTCACCGGGAAGCCGATCGCGATCGGACGGCATTCGTTGGTGGGCCCGATGTGCAGGAGCCAGACGCTCAACAGGTAGATCGCGACGGGCACGGTCGTCGCCATGGCGGCGGGCAGCGACGCGACGTGCCCGGTGTGGGTGTCGTAGTCGACCGCGACTTCGATCCCGGCGCCGAGCGCGGCCGCCGAGGCGAAGATCAGGTAGTGCCCGTAGCCCCAGCTCGCGACGGTGAACAGGTTCTTCGCCTTCTCGAGGCGGGCATGCCCCGGCTGGTCGAAGTACAGCCACCACAGGGAGAAGACCAGCACGAGCCCCGCGGCGGCGAGGGAGATCAGGCTGCCGGTGTGCTCCCCCTCGTCCAGCCCTTCCTTGACCGCCGTGGTCGCGCCGAGGACGGATTCACCCAGCACGATGATCGTGAACAGGCCGTAGCGCTCGGCGATGTGGTGCGGATGCCAGCCTGTCCAGCGACGGCGTTCGGCGATCACCGGTACCGCGAGTTCGGCCAGCAGGAACAGGAAGAACGACGGCAGGGCCAGCGAATCCGGCAGGCCGAGGCGGGCGATCCACAAGATCTGGACGATGGTGATGCCGACGGCGTACCGCAACGCGGCCGGACGGCACCGCGGATCGGTCCGCGCGACCCGCAGCCACTGCGTGACCATCGCGAGCCGCATCAGGACGTAGCCGATCACCATGATCGTGAAGTCGCCTTCGAAGGCCGACGAGACGCCGGCCGCCACGGTCAGCCCGCCGGCGATCTGCACCAGCGTGACCAGCCGGTACAGGACGTCGTCGGTGTCGAACGACGACGCGAACCAGCTGAAGTTCAGCCAGCCCCACCAGATCGCGAAGAACACCATCGCGAAGCTGAGTACCCCGTGCCCGATGTGGTTTTCGGCGATCGCGTGGTGCAGACCGGCCGCGGCCTGCGCGACGGCGACCACGAAACACAGGTCGAACAGCAGCTCCAACGGGGTCGCGACCCGGTGCCCTTCACCGGAATCCCGCATCGTCATCGGCCGGTACCAGACCCTCAGCCGACTCCGCCGAACCGAACTCTCCGCCATCGGTGCTCCTCGCATTCTCGAACTGCGAAGATCTTCGCAGTCGGAGGCGGTTCACACACGTCGGAGAACGCGCGGCGGGTGGGCCCGGGCCGGGTGCACCTCCCCAGGCGACCCCGCACAGACCCACCCGCGCGATTGCTTCACCGAGACGTGGCTGTCAGTGGTGGTGAGCCGGGTGCCGCCGAACGGTCCCCCGCGGACGCCGACGGCCGTCCACCGGCTCGTGACCGCGGGTGCCCATTCCTGAAAACTCCGGACTCACCACGATCGCTCCCACCGATCGATCCATCCCCGATCGATCGACAGAAATACCACTGTCAGTAGCCATGCCACAGCAGTGAAGGCTCCGTAAGGTCTACCTGGTTGCTCTGAGTAGCACCAGAGGATGACAGCCTCCGTCACTCGGATGGAGCATCCGGTCTAGCCGACCGTAGTCACCGGCACGCGCTGACGACTCAGCCTCGCTGACTGTCGGCGGCAGCCCTCTCGGCTTCGTCCCGCTCAGTGAGCAAACGCCGGTTCCGGCGCGCCCGAAGCTCGATCACGGCGAGTAAGAGCGCCGAGCACGTCAATCCGGCGGCGCACAGCATCGCCGCGGTCAACGCCGACGGATAGCCACCGTTCGCGCCCAGTACCGCGTGGAAGACCGAGGCCAGGACGACCGTGCCGATCGCGGTGCCGATCCGCTGCCCGGTCTGCAACGCTCCCCCGGCGACGCCCGCCATCGACGTCGGCACGCATTCCAAGGTCAGCGTGGTGTTGGGTGAGATGACCATGCCGCCACCGACACCGGCGACGAGCAACGGCAGCGCGAACCACCAGCCCGCGGCGGCACCGGGATCCCGGCCGGCGAGGAAGGCGACCGTGAACATCCCGGCGATCACCATGACCAGCCCGGTGACGGTGAGCTTGCGGCCCCACTTCGGCACCAGCCGTCCCGCGATCGCCGCCGACACGGCCGAGCCGAGGGCGAAGGAGGTGACGGCGAGCCCGGATTGCAGCGGCGTGTAGCCGAGGCCCTGTTGGAAGAAGATGGCGAAGACCAGCCACATGCCGGTGAATCCGCTGAAGTACAGCGCGCCGACGGCGACGCCCGTCGCGTAGCCAGGAGTGCCGGTGAACAGCCGCGTGTCCAGCAGCGGCGGACGGCCGCGCCGCACCATCGACCGCTCCCAGCGCACGAACCCGAACCCGAAGACCACCGCGACGACGAACAGCCACCACAGGCTGCTGAGCCCGCCCTGTTCGGATTCGATCAACGGGAGCAGCACCCCGAGCACGGCGACACCCAGCAGCATGATGCCGACGAAGTCGATCTCACCCCGCAGGCTTCTCGCCGGGTTCTCCGCTTTCGGGAGCCATCTCAAGGCAAGGACGAACGCCAGGATCCCGATGGGCACGTTCACGTAGAAGACCCAGCGCCAGCCTTCCGGGTCGCCGAAGACGGCGAGGATCACGCCGCCGAGCACCGGCCCGACAGCCGTCGAGATCCCGACAGTGGCACCGAACATGCCGAACGCGCGGCCTCGCTCCGCGCCGCGGAACAGATCCTGGATCATCCCGCTGTTCTGCGGCGTCATCATGCCCGACGCGATGCCTTGCAGGAGCCGAGCGACGATCAGCGTCGTCTCGTTCGGTGCCGCGCCGGCGAACGCGCTGGTCAGCACGAACGCGGCGAGTGCGAACAGGAACATGCGGCGGCGGCCGAGCGCGTCGCCGAGTCTGCCGCCGGTCACCAGCACCAGCCCGAAGGCCAGCGCGTATCCCGAGACGACCCACTGGATCCCGCCGCTCGACGCGCCGAGATCCTGCTGGATCGAGGGCAGCGCCGTGTTGACGATGCTGACGTCGAGCAGGCCCATGAACCCGGCGGCGAGGGAGACGGCGAGCGCCTTCCAGCGCCGTGGATCGGGTTCGTAGGTGTTCATCAGGTGCTGGCGGCGATCCCGGGGATGCCCTTGAGCTCACCGATCAGCATCGACGTCACCTTGACCGGATAGTCGTAGAGCGCGAAGACCGTCTGGTTCTTGCCGACCAGCTTGAGGTGCACCGGGGTTTCGCCCTTGTGCGCCAGCAGGGTCTGCTTCAGTTCGCTGACCACCGACTGGTCGATCTTCTCCGCCGCGGCCAGCAGGACGAGCGGCAGGTCTTCGTCGCCGTTCCCGATCTCGGACAGGTCGAGCGGAACAAGTCCACCACCGAAGATGGACATCTTGTCCTCGCGCCAGTTCACCCGGCCCTTGACCAGGACCGCGTTGTCCTCGATGAGGTCGGCGGAGAACATCGCGTACGACTTCGGGAAGTACAGGACCTCCAGCGACGCGTCCATGTCCTCGACGGTGCAGATCGCCCAGGGCTCGCCCTTCTTGTTGACCCGGCGCTCCAGCGAGGTGATCAGCCCGGAGATGATCAGCTCGCCTTCCTTGGGCGGGTCGGCGATGATCGCGGCGATCGGCCTCGGCGCGTGTTTGCGCAGGATGCGCTCGGCGCCGTCCAGCGGGTGCGCGGAGACGTACAAGCCGAGCATCTCCCGTTCGTAGGCAAGGAGTTGCTTGCGCGGGTACTCCTCCTCGCCGAACTTCAGGTGCGCGAGCGGCGAAGAGGACACGGCATCCTCCGCGTCGTCGTCCCCACCGAATCCGAAGAGGTCGAACTGGCCCATCGCCTCCTGGCGCTTGAGCGGGACCACGGCCTCGACCGCGTCCTCGTGCACCTGGATCATCGAGAGCCGCGTGTTGCCGAGCGAGTCGAAGCCGCCGGCCTTGATCAGCGATTCGATGACCCGCTTGTTGCAGGCCACCAGTTCGGACTTGTCGAGGAAGTCGGTGAAGGAGGAGTACTTCCCCTTCTCCTCGCGGGTCTTGATGATCGACTCGACGACGTTCGCGCCGACGTTGCGGACGGCACCCATACCGAAGCGGATGTCGCCCCCGACGGCCGCGAACCTCAACGCCGACTCGTTGACGTCCGGCGGGAGCACCTTGATACCGAGGCGACGGCACTCGGACAGGTAGACCGCGGACTTGTCCTTGTTGTCACCGACCGAGGTGAGCAGCGCGGCCATGTACTCCGGCGTGAAGTTCGCCTTGAGGTACGCGGTCCAGTAGGAGATCAGACCGTACGCGGCCGCGTGGCTCTTGTTGAACGCGTAGCCGGCGAACGGGAGGATCGTGTCCCACAGTGCCTTCACCGCATCCGGCGAGAACCCGCCTTCGATCAGCGGGCTGGCCTTCATCCCGGCCTCGAAGCCCTCGTACTCGAGATCGAGGACTTCCTTCTTCTTCTTACCCATGGCCCGGCGGAGCACGTCCGCGCGGCCCATCGTGTATCCGGCCACCTTCTGGCCGATGTGCATGATCTGCTCCTGATAGACGATCAGGCCGTAGGTGTCGGCCAGGATCTCCTTCAGGGGCTCCTCGAGCTGCGGGTGGATCGGCTTGACCTTCTGCCGATTGTTCTTCCGGTCGGCGTAGTCGTTGTGCGCGTTCATGCCCATCGGGCCGGGGCGGTACAGCGCGCCCACCGCCACGATGTCGTCGAAGACCGTCGGCTGCATCCGGCGCAGCAGGTCACGCATGGGCCCGCCGTCCAGCTGGAACACGCCGAGCGTGTCTCCCCTGGCGAGCAGCTTGTACGTCTCCGGGTCTTCGACGCCGAGGGTGTCGAGGTCGATGTCGACCCCGCGGTTGGTCTTGATGTTGTCGATCGCGTCACCGATGACGGTGAGGTTCCGCAGGCCCAGGAAGTCCATCTTGAGCAGGCCGATGTTCTCGCACGACGGGTAGTCCCAGCCGGTGATGATCGAGCCGTCGTCACGCTGCCACAGCGGGATGGCGTCGGTCAGCGGGTCGCAGGACATGATGACCGCGCAGGCGTGGACGCCGGCGTTGCGGATCAGTCCTTCGAGGCCGCGGGCGGTCTCGAAGATCGTCTTGCACTCTTCGTCGGTCTCGACGAGCGCGCGGACCTCGGCGGCCTCGCCGTAGCGCTCGTGCTTGGAGTCGACGATGCCTGAGAGCGGGATGTCCTTCGCCATGATCGGCGGCGGCAGCGCCTTCGAGATCCGGTCCGCGATCGCGTAGCCGGGCTGACCGAAGTGGACGCGGGCGGAGTCCTTGATGGCCGCCTTGGTCTTAATGGTGCCGAAGGTGATGACCTGCGCGACCTTGTCGACGCCGTATTTGTCGGTGGCGTAACGGATCATCTCGCCGCGACGGCGGTCGTCGAAGTCGATGTCGATATCGGGCATGGACACGCGCTCGGGGTTCAGGAACCGCTCGAACAGCAGCTTCTGCGGGATCGGGTCCAGGTTGGTGATACCGAGCACGTACGCGACCAGCGAACCGGCGGCCGAACCACGGCCGGGGCCGACGCGGATGCCGACCTTGCGGGCGTAGTTGATGAGGTCGGCGACGATGAGGAAGTAGGCGGGGAAGCCCTTCCCGATGATGACGTCGAGTTCGATCTCGATGCGCTCGTTGTAGTACTCGTCCGGGACGCCGTCCGGGTACCGCCACTTGAGGCCGCGTGCGACCTCTTCCTTCAGCCAGGTGCCCTGGTCGTAGCCTTCGGGGACCTCAAAGAACGGCAGCCGGTCCTTGTGCGTGTAGACGTCTTTGTAGGACTCGACGCGCTCGGCGATCAGCAGCGTCGAGTCGGCGGCGCCGGGAACTTCCTTGTCCCAGTACTCCCGCATGTCGGCGGCCGACTTCAGGTAGTAGCCGTCACCGTCGAACTTGAACCGGTTCGGGTCGTTCAGCGTCTTGCCGGCCTGCACGCACAGCAACGCGGAGTGGGTGTCGGCCTGGTCCTTGGTGACGTAGTGCGAGTCGTTGGTGGCCAGCGGCTTGAGGTCGAGCAGCTTGCCGACCTCGAGCAGGCCTTCACGGACCGACCGCTCGATCGGAAGCCCGTGGTCCATCAGTTCGAGGAAGAAGTTGTCGGCGCCGAAGATGTCCTTGTAGTCCGACGCGGCCTGGATCGCCTCGGTCCGCTGCCCCAGCCGAAGTCGCGTCTGCACCTCGCCCGAGGGGCAGCCGGTGGTCGCGATGATGCCTTGGTGGTTCTCCGAGATCAGCTCGCGGTCCATCCGGGGCTTGCGGTAGTAGCCCTGCATGCTCGCCAGCGAGGAGAGCTTGAACAGGTTCCGCAGCCCGGTGGAGTTCTCGGCGAGCATCGTCATGTGCGTGTAGGAACCGCTACCGGAGACGTCGCCGCCTTCACCGAACTCGTCGGAGCCACGCTGGTTGGCCTGGCCCCAGAACACCGGCTTCTTGTGGAACCGGCTCTCCGGCGCGATGTAGGCCTCGATGCCGATGATCGGCTTGAGGTCGTGCTTGACCGCCTGCTGGTAGAACTCGTCCGCGCCGTACATGTTGCCGTGGTCGGTCATGCCGACCGCGGGCATGCCGAGCCGCGCCACCTCCTTGAACAAGGGGGCGATCTTCGCCGCACCGTCGAGCATCGAGTACTCGGTGTGCACATGCAGGTGGACGAAGGAATCGTTCGACACCAGCGAAAACCTCCCCTAGGCAGACGGGTCCCTGGCTGCGTGACGCGGGCCGGTCCTGCCACCTTATGCGTCCGGGATTTCCGGCGCCCGGCCGGGCCGGGCCCTGACGAGCGCTGCCGAGTCTTCTCTTCGGACAAGATCAAATCCAGCAGCCTCGCCGTAGCCGCCGCCACCCGAACGGGGCAGCGAAGATCAGCCCAGCCGGGCGTTGACCCCCTCCCTGTCGAACCACTCCGGATCGAATCCGTGGCCGCCGAGTTCTTCGAGCAAGCCCTCGTTCTCTTCGTCGTCCGGATCTCTCAGCGCCTCCAGCAACATCTCGTAGCTCCGCTCGCTCTCGCATCCCGCTGGAGGCGCGGCGCGTTCGCCGTCGAGACATCTCGGCGCTTCGGGAAGGGCGACCAGCCGCTCGACGCGGACCCAGTGCTTCCAGTCGTCCACCTCGTAGACGATCCGATGGCCTGGTGCCGTGACCACCTGGCCGAGCAAGACCTCGTCGTCCGGGCGGTCGCCGTCCCAGCCGTCGTGGTCGGAGCTGAAGACGCCGTACGCGGTCTCGAACCGGTGGTTCTGCCGTTCGTCCCGGTCGAACGCCGCCGCCAGGACCCGGTGCGCTCCGGCGAGCGTGACATCCGAGCGGACTTCGAGCCGTCGCCAGATCGCGCTGTCCGGTCCGGTCACGGCGACCGCGAGCCGCAGTCCGGTGACCGGTCCGGGTGGAGGCAGGACGAGCGGAAGAGGATCGGCCCCCGATCGGGGTACCGGTTCGTACTCGGGGAGGCCGAGCCATCGGCGCAGCTGGTCGGACCGTGCGGGCAGGTCCGACTTCCAGCGCTCGAAGAAATCCGGGACCCTCTCGAAAAGCCAGGCGTCGAAATCGGCCATGACGACCAGCGCCGCCTCGACCTGGCTCCGGAACTCCTCGGGTGTCAGCGAGGCCTTGACCTCGGAGCGGCGGCGCGACGTCAAGGCGTCCGACGGCTCCACGCGGAGTTCGATCCTGTGGACGCTGTCGCCGTCGACCACCACTTCGACGCCCACCGAGCGCTTGCCCGCGGTCAGTGTGGCGGCGAGGGTGACCCTGTCCCGATCGGGTTCGCCTCGCGCGACGCAGTCCGCCAGCTCGACAGGCCCGTGGAGCAGCTTCGGCCAGCGCTCCACCCTGGTCACGTCGAGAGGACGCGGCGAGCGGGAGCGCTGTTCCTTCGGCTTTTTGGGCTTGCGCCCTCGGCTGATGGGGCTCACTCGTCCAGTGTCTCCAGCGGCACCGACAGTTTTCGCGGCGTCGTGAGCGGCCATGATCCAAAAACGCTTGCCGACCTGGGCGCGGATGTGCAGACTGGCCAGCCGCCAAGATCACCGAGCCGCCCGGAGAGTTGATGATCGACCTACAGGCCATGAACGAACGCGTGATCGCGGAGTTCCGCGCGAACGGCCGCCGAGGCGACGGCCTCCCGACGTTGCTGCTCACCACCACCGGCGCCCGCACCGGACGACGGCACGTGACGCCGATGCTGTTCCTGGCCGACGACGACCGCTACATCGTGTTCGCCGCCAACGGGGGCGCACCCGGACATCCGGACTGGTACCGCAACCTGGTCTCGGAGCCGTCCGTCGACGTCGAAGCGGACGGAGAGGCCTTCACCGCTCACGCTGTCGAGATCACCGGAGCGGCACGGGACCGTCTGTTCGCGAAGCAGGCGAAGGCGTTCCCGCGGCTGGCCGAGCACCAGTCGAAGACCAGCCGTCCGTTCCCGGTGGTGGCGCTCAAGCGGGTCGACGCTGCCAAGCCCGGATACCAAGAACCGCGCCGACCAGCAATTATGTGACTTTGCGGGCCTGGCATGTTCCCAATGCCTCATTAGGGACGCTGAGCGTCTCAAATGAGGCATTGGGAACAGTGGCTGGGAGCGCCCGCCGTTGCGGGCCGCGCCGCCAGCCTCCCCATTCACGACCGCCGAAGTACTGCTCGACGACGTTGTGACACTGGCCACCTCCGCGCGGAAAGCCAGTGTCACAACGGAACTCCGTACGTACGAAGGCACCCAGCACGGCTTCCCATTCTCGGCTGGTTACCCCATCGACGCCGACCTCGCAGCCTGGATCGGAGCCCTCGGCTGATCGCTTGACAAAGCGAGGGGCCGACCGCACGATCTCGTCTCATGAACCTGTCTGACAGCCAGACAGCCGGACACGGTGGTCCACGGCGTATCAGCGCGATGGAGGCCGTGCTGGCCCACCTTCGCGGCGCCATCGAGCGTGGTGAGTACCCCGTCGGCCAGAAATTGCCGTCGGAATCCGCGCTCGGCAAAGAGTTCGAGGTCAGCCGATCGGTCGTCCGCGAAGCTTTGCGGGGGCTACAGGCACTCGGGCTCACCGTGTCCAAAACGGGCAAGGGGACCTTCGTGACCGCCACCGGGCCGGTCGAGAATCCCACCTTCGGGACCTACTCGGCCCGCGACCTGTTCGAGGTGCGGCGCCACGTCGAGATCCCCGTCGCCGGGTATGCGGCCCTGCGCCGCAGCACCGACGACCTGGATCTGCTCGGCCACCTCGTCGAGCGGATGGACATCGAAACCGACAACACCGCGTGGGTGGCGCTGGACTCGCTGTTCCACATCACCATCGCCCAGTCCTCGGGCAACCCGGTGTTCGGCAAGGTCATCGAGGAGATCCGGGACGCGCTGGCGCGCCAGTCGGCGTTTCTCAACCAATTGGGTGGACGTCGGACCCGCTCGAACACCGAGCACCGTGAGATCGTCACCGCCATCGCCGCCGGTTCCGAAGCGGACGCCGTCGCGGCGATGACCTCCCATCTCGAACACGTCGAGGACGCGCTCATCACCATCGTGCGGCCGAGCCACCCGACGCACCAGAACAAGGACGACTGACACCGTGACCGAACAGACCCTCAGCGCGGACGACAAGTCCGTGCCGGTGCCGGCCGACGCCGGTGACGCCGGCTACGACAAGGCCCTGAAGCCCCGCCACGTCAACATGATCGCGATCGGCGGCGCCATCGGCACCGGCCTGTTCCTCGGCGCGGGCGGACGACTCACGCAGGCGGGCCCGGCGCTGGCGATCGTGTACGCGGTCTGCGGCCTTTTCGCGTTCTTCGTGGTGCGTTCGCTCGGCGAACTCATCCTGTACCGCCCCTCCTCCGGCGCCTTCGTTTCCTACGCCCGGGAATTCATGGGCGAAAAGGGCGCTTACGTCGCGGGCTGGATGCACTTCCTGAACTGGTCGACGACCGGTATCGCGGATATCACCGCGATCGCGCTGTACGCGCATTTCTGGTCCTTCTTCACACCGATCCCGCAGTGGGTGCTGGCGCTCATCGCACTCGCGGTGGTGCTGGCGCTGAACATGGTTTCGGTGAAGCTGTTCGGCGAGATGGAGTTCTGGTTCGCCATCATCAAGGTCGCCGCGCTGGTCGCCTTCATGGGGATCGGGATCTTCCTGCTGGTCACGCAGCAACCCATCGACGGCCAGGTACCCGGCTTCTCGCTGATCGCCGACAACGGCGGCTTCTTCCCCGCCGGCGTGCTGCCGATGGTGTTGATCGTCCAGGGCGTCGTGTTCGCCTACGCCTCGGTGGAACTGGTCGGCGTCGCCGCCGGTGAGACCGAGAACCCGCGCAAGATCATGCCGAAGGCGATCAACTCGATCATGTGGCGGATCGGGATCTTCTACGTCGGCTCGGTGGTGCTGCTGGCGATGCTGATGCCGTGGAGTTCGTACTCGAAGAACGAGAGCCCGTTCGTCACCGTGCTCTCGCACGTCGGGGTGCCGCAGGCGGGCAACGTGATGAACCTGGTAGTGCTGACGGCGGCGCTGTCCAGCCTGAACTCGGGCCTGTACTCGACCGGCCGCATTCTGCGGTCGATGTCGCTGGCCGGGTCCGCGCCGAAGTTCACCGGCGTGATGAACAAGAACCACGTGCCCTACGGCGGGATCCTGCTCACCTCCGCGGTCTGTGTGGTCGGCGTCGGCCTGAACGCCGTCGTGCCGAGCCAGGCCTTCGAGATCGTCCTGAATTTCGCGGCCGTCGGCATCCTCGGCACCTGGGCGATCATCGTGCTTTCGCATCTGCTGTTCGTGCGCAAGGCCAAGCTCGGCGAGGTCGAGCGCCCGTCGTACCGCCTCCCCTTCTCGCCCTACACCGAGATCGCGACGCTGATCTTCCTCGCCGCCGTCGTCGTGCTGATGGGCTTCGACGAGACCGGCCGGATCACCCTGTACTGCCTGCCGGTCATCGGACTGGCGCTGGTGGCGGGCTGGTTCGGGGTCCGCAAGCGGATCAACATGGACGTCTTCGAAAAGACGAAGCTGTGATCCCCGAAATCCGCGTCCCCGCGCACGAACCGCTGGTGCACCTCCTCCGCGACGGAATGGTCGAGGGGGTGCACCACGGTTCGGCCGTCGTCCTCGCGCCGGACGGCCGCGTGCTGTTCTCCGCGGGCGACGTCGAGGCGGCGTTCTACCCGCGTTCGGCGGCGAAACCCTTGCAGGCCACCGCGATGGCACGGCTCGGCGTCGAATTGAGCCCGGCCGGGTTCGCCGTCGGCGCGGCCAGTCACTCGGGTGAGGAGTTCCACCTGGCGGAGGTCCTCCGGATGCTGGACGGCGCCGGGCTTTCCGCCGGGGACCTGCGGACGCCCGAAGACCTGCCGTTCGACCCTGTCGAGCGTGACACTTGGATCGCCTCGGGGCGGACGGCTTCGAGGCTGGCGCACAACTGTTCCGGCAAGCACGCCGCGATGCTCGCGACCTGCCGCCTGCACGAATGGTCCACAAAGGACTATCTGGACTCAGGACATCCGTTGCAGCGCGCGATCGCGGAGTCCGTCGAAGATCTGACGGGACAGCGGATCCCGAAGGTCGCCGTCGACGGCTGCGGCGCTCCCCTGTTCGCGGTCTCGCTGCGCGGGCTCGCCACCGCCGTCGGGAAGATCGCCGCGGCGGCGCCGGGCACCCCGGAAGGCTTTGTGGCCGAAGGGATCCGGAAGCATCCGGAACTGGTCGCCGGCACCCGCCGCGACGTCACCGCGCTGATGCGCGCGGTGCCCGGCCTGATCGCCAAGGACGGTTTCGAAGCCGTCCAGGTCGCCGCCCTGCCGGACGGCACGGCGATCGCGATCAAGATCGCCGACGGCGGTGACCGGGCACGGCAGCCGGTGCTCGCCGCCGCGCTCGCCCTGTGCGGCGTCGATCCGGAAGTACTGAAGCCGTTCACCGGGATCCCCGGCCTGCGCGTGACGGGCGCGCTCGCCGAAGTCCGACTGGCAGCCTGAGGAGCCTTGCGATGCACCGCGTGGAACACGATCTGCTGGGAGACAAGGAAGTTCCGGCCGACGCCTACTGGGGTGTGCACACCGCGCGCGCCAGGGAGAACTTCCCCATCACCGGCACCGCGATCTCCGCGTACCCGCATCTGATCGAGGCGCTCGCCTCGGTCAAGGAGGCCGCCGCCCGCGCCAACGCCGACCTCGGCCTGCTGAAGCCGGACGTCGCCGACGCCATCTGCCAGGCGTGCCGCGAGATCAGGGAAGGCGCGCTGCACGACCAGTTCGTGGTCGACGTCATCCAGGGCGGCGCCGGCACCTCGACGAACATGAACGCCAACGAGGTGATCGCGAACCGCGCGCTCGAACTGCTCGGGCACGAGAAGGGCGACTACGCCCGCGTGCACCCGAACGAGCACGTGAACCTCGGGCAGTCGACCAACGACGCCTACCCGACCGCGGTCAACGTCGCGACGATCATCGCCGTCCGCGAACTGGCCGAGGCGATGGTCGTGCTGGAGCAGGCGTTCGCCGCCAAGGCCGTCGAGTTCCACGATCTGCTGAAGATGGGCCGGACCCAGTTGCAGGACGCGGTCCCGATGACGCTGGGGCAGGAATTCGGCACCTACGCGGTCATGCTCGGCGAGGACCGGCTGCGGCTCACCGAAGCGGTGACGCTGCTGCACGAGATCAACCTCGGCGCGACCGCGATCGGCACCGGCCTCAACGCCGCGCCCGGGTACGCCGAAGCCGCCGTCGCCCATCTGCGGGAAATCACCGGCCTGCCCGTCGAGACGGCCGCGGACCTCATCGAAGCGACACAGGACTGCGGCGCGTTCGTGCACCTTTCCGGTGTGCTCAAACGGATCGCGGTGAAACTGTCGAAGAGCTGCAACGATCTGCGGCTGCTCTCGTCCGGTCCGCGGGCCGGGCTCAACGAGATCAACCTGCCGCCGGTGCAGGCCGGGTCGTCGATCATGCCGGGCAAGATCAACCCGGTGATCCCCGAGGTGGTCAACCAGGTCGCGTTCGAGGTCATCGGCAACGACGTCGCCGTCACGATGGCGGCCGAAGCCGGGCAGTTGCAGCTCAACGCCTTCGAGCCGCTGATCCTGCACTCGCTTTCGGAGAGCATCACGCATCTGCGGTCGGCTTGTGTGGTGCTGGCGGAGCGGTGCGTCTCCGGGATCACCGCGAACGCGGGCGTGATGCGGGGCTACGTCGAGAACTCGATCGGGCTGGTGACCGCGCTGAACCCGAGCATCGGGTACGCGGCGGCGACCGAGATCGCCAAGGAGGCGCTGGAGACCGGGCGCGGGGTGGCGGAACTCGTCGTCGAGAAGGGCCTTCTTCCCGCGGAGGAACTGGCGAAGCTGCTGAAGCCGGAGACGCTCGCGCGGCTTCGATGACCGGACCAGCGGGGCGGTACCGGGCGGTCTGCCCCGCGCTATGAAAGCGTCCTTCATTGCGAAATTCGCAATGAAGGACGCTTTCATTTCAGGCAGCCGCGGGTCCACGCGAGTACGGTCGTAAGCGGAAGGTGATCATCCGCACGAAAGGCGGCCCAGGCGTGCTCGACCGACTCCTCGACCGGTTCCTCGGCCTCCCTCCGGCCGAAGGCCCCGCTCCCTCGGTGACCAAGGCGATCCCCGTCCCGATGCCCGACGGCGTCCGGCTGCTGGCCGACCGCTACGCCGTTCCCGGTGACGAGCCCCGGCCGGTGGTGCTGATCCGCACGCCGTACGGCCGGAAGGGCCTGGTCAGCAAGATCTTCGGCGAGACGTTGGCACGGCACGGGTTGCAGACGGTCCTCCAGAGCACTCGCGGGACCTTCGGCTCCGGCGGCGAGTTCCGGCCGTTCCACCTGGAGAAGGAAGATGGCCTCGCCACCGTCGCCTGGCTGCGCGAGCAGCCGTGGTGCGACGGCCGGGTCGCGATGGCGGGCGCGAGCTACCTCGGTCATACGCAATGGGCGGTCGCGCCGTATCTCGACGAGCCCCTTGAGGCGCTGTGCCTCGGCGTCACCGCGTCGGAGTTCGTTTCGACCTTCTATCCCGGCGGCATCCTCGCGGTCGACAACATGGTCTCGTGGTCGGCGCTGATCGGCAGGCAGGAGGGCCGGTTCGCCGGCCTGCCGAACCCGTGGCAGACGAAGAAGACCCGCGCGGCCATGGCGCATCTGCCGGTTTCCGGCGCGGACGTCGCGGCCATCGGCAAGCAGGTGCGGTTCCTCCAGGACGTCTCCGAGCACGCCGGGCCCGGCGACGACTTCTGGGCGCCGTCGGACCACAGTGCCGAGGTCGCCGCGCTGAGGACCCCGGTGACCATGGTGACCGGCTGGTACGACCTGTTCATCTCCGCCCAGCTGCGCGACTTCAAGGAACTCGCCGCCGCAGGACGCGAACCACGCATCACCATCGGCCCGTGGGCACACGGCGAGCCCGCCAGCCTGAAGACCCTGCTGACCGACCAGATCGGCTTCCTCTCCGCCCATCTCCTCGGCGACACCGCCCCACTGCGCCAAGCCCCGGTGCGCCTGTACCTCCAGGGCGCCGGGCGCTGGCTGGACTTCGAAAGCTGGCCGCCGAAATCCGACGCCACCCCGTATTTCCTGCGCCCCGGCGGGCTTTCCTCCGCCGAACCGGTCGAGTCGAAACCCGGGACGTTCACCTACGACCCGGCCGATCCGACACCGTCGGTCGGTGGTCCGCTGCTGTCGGGCGTGCAGAAACAGCGCGACAACAAGGACGTCGAGGAGCGCCGGGACGTGCTGCTCTTCACCGGTGACGCGCTGAAGCGCGACCTCGACGTCATCGGCGAGATCTCCGCGCTGGTGCATGTGCGGACCGACCTCGGCCACGGCGACGTCTTCGTCCGGCTGTGCGATGTGGACGGTCGCGGTGTCTCCCGCAACGTCACCGACGGCATCCTCCGGCTGCGTCCAGGAAACCCAGAGTCCGATGTGGACGGTGTGGTCGCGGCCGAGGTCCACCTCGACCCGACGGCGTACCGGTTCCGGCGCGGGCACCGGCTGCGGCTCCAGGTCGCGGGCGGCGCGTTCCCCCGCTTCGCCCGCAACCACGGCACCGACGAGCCGGTTTTCACCGCGGTGGACGGGAAACCCGCGCGGTTCGAGATCTTCCACGACCCCGCGCGGCCTTCCCGGATCACGCTGCCGGTGCTTTCGGGCGGTTGAGGGTGAATCCGGCCGTTGACGGGCAGGATCTGTGTCGCGAAAGCCACTTTCGGGACGCCAGATGTCTCGAAAGTGGCTTTCGCGACACAGCCGTTGAGGGCTTTGGGGTGGGCGAGCACCACGCCACCTCGCCTGACTCCTCGTTAAGCCGGGACCACGCGCTGGTGCGTGGTCAGCCTGCCGTCGTCGTGCAGTACGTGGAACAGCAGCGACGGCGGCAGGTCGTAGTCGATCGGCCCGCCTTCCGCCCACGGCCGGAGACCGTTCTCCTCCCACGGGAACAGGATGCTCGACCCGACCGAGGGCGCCGACCGCAGCGGCACGCCCGCGAACGTGGTCGACGCCGAGGCGTGGACGTGCCCGCAGAGCAGGGCCACCACTCGCGGGTGGCGGGCGAGCACCTCGGCAAGCCTGTCCTCGCCGTGCTGCCGCATCGCGTCGACCAACGGCAGGCCGAGCGCGACCGGCGGATGGTGGAAGGCGATGAAAGCGGGGCCGTCGCCGTCGGCGAGAACACCGTCCAGCCAGGCCATGGTCTCGTCGTCGAACTGCCCGTCCGGTTCGCCGGGGATGCTCGAGTCGGCCATGACGAACGTGACGTCGCCGACGGTGTGCGCCTCGTTGACCGGCCTGTCGTCCGGCGCCTGGCCGAGCAGCCCTTCGCGGAACGGGCCGCGTACGTCGTGGTTTCCGGGGCAGGTGAAGAGCGGGACGTCGGTTTTGAACAGTTCGGCCGCGCGCCGGTACTCCTCGATCGTGCCGTGGTCGGCGATGTCGCCGGTCACGAGGATCGCGTCGACCGGTGTCGCCAGGTTCTCCAGGTACCGCATGACCCGGGCGGTGCGTTCGTCGCCGCGTTCCCCACCGTCGAGATGGTTGTCGCTCAGATGTGCCGTCACGAACATCGCGTCACTCCGTGTTCTCCAGATATGCCAGCGTTTTCACCCAGTTCCGCACGAGCAGCTCCGCTGCCCTCGTGAGGTCGGAGACGCGGATCGCCTCGGCGATCTCGCGGTGCTCGTCGATACTCTCCAGCGAACGCTCGGTACCACCGAAATAGCAGGTGTCATAGCGCTTCAGGAGCGGTTTGGTCTGCTCGATCAGCCGCAGCAGATGCGGATTCGTGCAGCGCGAGAGCAACAGCGAGTGCCAGCGATCGTCCAAGGCGGTCAAGTCGCCCTGGCGTTCGAGCTCCGCCGTCATCTCGGCGGCGATCCGGTCCAGTCCGCCGGTGAGCCCGGCGAGATCCTGCGGCGAACTCCAGCGCAACGCGAGCGATTCCAGTTCCGCGACGAGCGGATAAAGCCGCCGGGCCTCTTCGGGGTCGAACGGCGGCACGAGGAAGCCACGGCCCGGCGCCGAGACCAGCAGGCCGCGATCGGCCAGCCCGATCAGCGCCTCGCGCAGCGGTGTCCGGCTGACGCCCAGCTCGCGGGCGAGGTGCACCTCGTTGATCCGGCTGTCCGCGGCGATCCGGCCGTCGAACACGCGGGCGGTGATCTCCTCCGTGAGGTCACGCCGAAGCAGGTTCCTCGTCATCCGAACAGTATTGCATGCACTTCGGCCATACTGTATTCAGTTAGGCATGACGGACTTCGATGTAAACCGCGCCCGTGCCGAGACACCGGGCTGTGCGGAAGTGGTCCACCTCAACAACGCCGGATCGTCGCTGCCGCCCGCGCGGGTGACCGACACCGTCGTCGACTACCTGCGCGAGGAAGCCCTGATCGGCGGATACGAGCAGGCCGCGGCGACCTTGGAGCGGCACGAGGGCGTCTACGCCTCGGCCGCGCGGCTCGTCGGCGCGGAACCCGACGACATCGCGCTGACCGACAACGCGACCCGGTCGTGGCAGGCGATCTTCTACGCGCTGCCGTTCACCGCGGGAGACAGGATCCTGACGGCGAAGTCCGAATACGCGAGCAACGTCATCTCCTTCTTGCAGACCGCGAAGCGCACCGGCGCCGTCGTCGAAGTGGTCGACGAGGACGAGTCCGGCCAGCTGGACGTCGAGGACCTGAAACGCCGGATCGACGGCGACGTCAAGCTGATCGCCGTCTCCCATGTGCCCACGCAGGGCGGGCTGGTGAACCCCGCCGAGGAGATCGGCGCGGTCGCCCGCGAGGCCGGGATCCCGTTCCTGCTGGACGCCTGCCAGAGCGCCGGCCAGATCGACCTCGACGTCACGCGCCTGAACTGCGACGCGCTCAGCGTGACCGGCCGCAAGTACCTGCGCGGGCCGCGCGGCACCGGGTTCCTCTACGCGCACCCTCGCCTGCGCGAGCGCCTCGAGCCCGCGATGCTCGACCTTCACTCCGCGGCGTGGACCGCACCCGAGACCTACGAAGTCGATACGACGGCGAAGATGTTCGAGGTCTGGGAACGCGATCACGCCGCGGTGCACGGACTCGGCGCGGCGATCGACTACGCCCTCGAATGGGGCATACCCGCCATCGAAGCCCGTGTCGCCGCGCTCGCGGCGAAACTGCGCGACGTGCTCCGCGAGATCCCCGGCGTCCGCGTCCACGACCAGGGCGCGCGAAAGTGCGGGATCGTCACGTTCAGCGTCGCGAAAACGCCGTCGCAGGAAGTGAAACAGCGCCTGGCGTCGGCCAAGATCAACGTCAGCGTCGTGGAGGCGACGTCAGCCCAGTTCGACTTCGCCGCACGCGGACTGCCGTCGATGGTCCGGTCGTCGGTGCACTACTTCAACACCGAAGACGAGATCGCGCTCCTCGCGGGCGAAGTCGGGAAACTGGCCTAACGGCGCGAAAGCACCGAATCAGACGACGGGGCGTACGGCAGCCCCGTCGTCTTCGCGCGCATGCCGATCACGAGCGCCTCACCCAGCAGACTGACACCGATCGACAGCGTGACCGGCCTGGCGTCGGGATGCGCTCCCGCCGTGGTGGCCAGGAACCCGATCCCGAAGTTCACCAGCAGTGACAGCACCCAGACGCCGAACGTCCGGCCGGTGTAGCGCAGCCACAGCACGCCGTCGCGCTCGAACAGCTGCGTGGTGGCGGCACGCACCGCACCGAGGCCACAGCCGACCGCGGAGCCCAGCACGAGCCAGAGACCGTCCGTGAAGGTGAAGACGTCGAGCTTCGTCAGGCCGTAGACCCCGATCCCGATCAGGATCAGCGGCGCTCCGAACACGTCCCGGGCGACCAGTGGCTCCCCTCGCAGCCTTCGCACGACGATCGCGATCACCACGGCGACCGCCAGCGCGATCAGCAACCAGGTCCTCATGAACTCCCCCTTTGTAGCACGTATGTGCCAAATAAAATAGCAAGGTCGTGCTATAAAGGCAACGTGCCCAAGATCGTCGACCCCGGCGCCCGCCGCCTGGAGATAGCCGAAGCCGTCTTCCGCGTGATCCAGCGGGACGGCCTGCCGCAGGCGTCGCTCAGAAGCGTTGCCGACGAGGCCGGTCTGGCGATCGGTTCGGTGCGGCACTACTTCCGCGGCCACGACGAGTTGATCGTGTTCGCCATGCGCTCGCTGGGCGACCGGCTCGTGGCGAGGTTGCTGGGGCACCTCCCGGACTTGCTCGACCCCGCGACACCACGCTCGCGACGACAGGAACTCACCGAAACACTGCTCGGCGAACTGCTTCCGCTCACCGAACAGACCCGGGCCGAAACCGACGTCTGGCTGGCGTTCACGGCCGCCGCGAAGAACCGCCCGGACCTCGCCGAGGAAGCCGCCCGCACGCACGAAGGTGTCCGCGCACTCGTCCGAAGGGTGCTTGAGGGCGCGCACGGGGCGGGCGGCCTGCTCGACGACCTGGACCTGGCCGTCGAGACCGAACGGCTGGCCGCGTTGCTGGACGGCCTCGCCCTGTCGGCGGGCCGGACCTCGCCGGAGCTGATGCGAACGGTGCTCCGGCGGCATCTGGAGACCCTGCGGGCGACCTGAATCGCGGTACGGTTTTCTCATGCGCCTGCGGTCCGTGACCACGCTGCTCGCCACACTCGTCCTCGCGCTCGCCGTCCCGGCGACGGCCGAGGCGACCCCTGGCTCAGGGGTGACCGGGACGATCTTCAGCCAGAAGACGGTCGGGGACACCGACTACGTCCTGCGCGAGGTCGTCATCCAGCCCGGCGGGTACACCGGCTGGCACTACCACGACGGGAAGCTCTACGCGTACGTCAAGGCGGGCACGCTGACGCACAACTCGGCCGACTGCGGCCTCGACGGGCTATACCGGCGCGGCGCCACGTTCACCGAGCCGAGTGACACCGTCCACATCGGACGGAATCTCGGGACGACGCCCGTGGTGCTGGAGGTGCTCTACGTGCTGCCGCACGGAAGCCCGCTCTCACAGGACGCGCCGAACCCGGGTTGTCCTTTCTAGATGAGTGATTCCGTGAAGATCGCGTGAAGTGCAACCCCGCGGGAATCCTTCCCTTGGCCGTCCATAAAGGACACTAGCGGTGTCGAATTGGTCGATTGATCATCGACTGCCCGTGTTACCGGGTCTGCGAGGCCTCCTCAAGGACGCGAACCAAAGTCGTGAAGGCCTCCTTGCCTACCTTGAGGGTAGATAAGGAGGCCTTCACGACCTTGGCGATACGGACATGCGGCATCTAATCGGACAATTTGACTCGCAAAGCGTCCTCTATGGACAGTCACAGCGCCTCACCGAGCTTCACGTGATTTTCACGGAATCAACCGTCTAGGCCCCGAACCAGCCCGCGACGTCCAGCCGGAAGCCGTCCGCGGGCGCCATCGTGCGAAGGTCGGCTTCGAGCGCGCGGACCCTGTCGGCGCCCAGCGCGTCGGCCCAGTCCTTGCGTAACCCTTCGAAGATCGCCGCGGACCGGCCGAGCGAGTCGATGCCGCGGCCGGTGAGCCGCACGACCTTGCGCCGCGCGTCGGCCGGGTCGTCGGCCCGCTCGACGTAACCGAGCTGCTCCAGCTTGTCGACGGTCTTTCCCGCTGCCTGCTTGCTGACCCCGAGCCGCCGCCCGATCTCGCTCGCCGTCGCGCCGTCGAGGCCGATCGCCTGCATGGCGAAGCCGTATGCCGGACGGACGTCGGGGTGCCCCTGTTCGGCCAGCTCGGCGTGCAGCCGGTCGATGATCGAGCGGAAGCCCGCGAACAGCAGGAGCGGCAGCTCGAACCCGGGCGCGTCGGGAACTCGCTTGCCTTGTTCGACAACCTGGCTTACCTTTTCGTCAATCACATTGACCATCCTAAGGGGCTGCCTTGTTCACCGATCACACCCTCGAAACCGCGCCCGAAGCCTCGCGTCGCCCGATGGAGGCGGCCATCAGGCGTCTGGGCCATCTCCCCACCGCAGTCGCCCGGCTGGCGTCGTCGCCGGAGCTGCTCGACGGGTTCTTGAAGCTCAGCGCGAGTTTCGAGAAGACCACACTGGAACCGCTCGCACGGGAGACGGTCGTGATGACCGTCGCGACGCGCAACGGCTGCGAAGTGTGTATCGAGATGCACACCGGCAAGCTGAAAAGACTTCACGCGGACGACGACGTCATCGCGGCGCTTCGCGCGGAGGAGCCCGTGCCCGACGAGCGCTTGGAAGCCGTCCGGCAGTTCACGCTGGCAGTGCTCGAAACCGCCGGCGGCGTGGACGACGAGACACTGCGGACCTTCCTCGGCCACGGCTACACCGAGCGGAACGCCCTCGAAGTGGTCATGGGCATCGGGACCTACACGATGTCGACCCTGGCGAACCGGCTCACTCGCGCGTAGTCGCTCTATGTGATCGACGGGATCACTCCTTTGGCCGCCGATCTTGATGTATCTGGGCAGTCCAGTCCGTCTCCTGTCTTGTGCAGCCGAAAGTTCGCCACCCGCGGCGCGGCGCACCGGCGGTCTGGCCTGCCGAGGGGGCAGACCAGACCGCCGAAAACCGAAGACGTTCCACAGGGGCTGGGGGTGCGTGAAGACCCCTTCACTCGGCCACGGTTTCGAAAGACCGGTCGAGTGAAGGGGCCTTCACGTGTTTAAGGCGCAATTAGTCGCCTACTTGCGGACGCTCAACGTCGCGACATCCCAGGTCGGATCGCGTCGATCAACATGTGCACGAGTTGCTCCACGCTGACCTGCCACTTGTCTTTCGCCAGATGACCACTGAGTTCCATTCCCGCGATGCCGTGCGCACTCGACATCAGCAGCGCGCCGAACCGAGGCGCGTCGGATTCGCCGACCATATCCGCGACCAGTGCCAGGAACACGCCCTCGAGACGGCCCGCGGCCTCCAGAGCGGCAGGCGTATCAGCCGGGGCACTGAACATCAGCGCGTACCGGTGCGGCCGACGGCGGGCGACGTCGATCAACGCCAGAATGGCTCGCTCCAGCCGCATGTCCGAAGTGGACTCGAGGTTCGCACGAAGGTGCTCGACGTCGTCCGCCAGTGAACTCCACGCGTTGATGGCGAGCTGGGCCAGCAGATGTTCTTTGTTCTCGAAGTGGCCGTAGGGCGCACCTCGTGAGACTCCGGCCCGAGCTCCGACCGCACGCAGGGTCACAGCGTCAGGACCGCCCTGGTCGAGCAGCTCGGAAGCAGCGCGGACAAGAGCTTGCCGCGTGGCCTCGGCGGTCTCGGTGCGGGTCACACCGGCCATTCTAGTTGACAGCGTCATCCGAACTGGGCAGGCTAATCCATATGACAGTGTCATATGAGTTGCCCGACCTGACGGGTCGCACCATCGTCGTCACCGGGACGACCTCCGGCCTCGGCCTCGCCCTCTCCGGCGCGTTGGCGGCGGCCGGTGCCCGGATCCTGATGACCGTTCGCGACGCCGAGCGTGGAGCGGCGGCCGTCGACCAGGTGCGAGCCGGGATCGACGGCACCGGGTCGGCCGAACCCGTTCTGCTCGACCTGGCCGACCTCTCCTCGGTACGGGCCGCCGCCGCGGAGATCCGGGAACGCACCGGTGACCGGATCGACGTGCTGATCAACAACGCCGCGGTATCGCTGGGGCCGCACAGCCGGACCCGGGACGGGTTCGAGCTGCAGATCGGCACCAATCACCTCGGCCCGGCCGCGCTGACCTGGCTGCTGATGCCCGCGCTGCGGGCAGCCGGAGACCGCGGGCGACCCGCCCGGGTCGTGACGACGTCCAGCCTCGGCCACCGCACCGGCGGACTCGACCTCACCGACCTGCATTGGGAGCGCCGGCGATATTCGCCAACCCGCGCCTACGGAGCCTCCAAGCTCGCGAACCTCCTGTTCGCCGCGGAGCTCGATCGGCGGCTGCGCACCGCCGGCGACCCGGTGTCGTCGATCGCCGCTCACCCGGGACTGACGACGTCACAGCTGCTGACCAACGCCCTGGCCCGCGGGAGCACGTGGAGGTCCCGCCTTCTCGTGCTGCCGGACCGATACCTCTCGCAGCCGGTCACCGCCGGTATCGCACCCCAGCTCAGCGCTGCCACGGGACCGGTCGATGGCGGCGACTACCTCGGCCCGACCGGACCTTTCGAGATCCGCGGCCCGGCCGGTCCGGCACGCCGCTCGGCGGCCGCCAAGGACCGGGGGCTCGCGAACGAGCTCTGGCAGATCACGAGCGCCACCACCAGGGTCGCACCAGACCCCGGGCAGGACCACGTCTGATTCGGGTGCCCTGTTTCGTCGGTGGGCGCAGTAGGGATCGAACCTACGACCGCTCGGGTGTAAACCGAGTGCTCTCCCGCTGAGCTATGCGCCCGGGAGGTGGCACCCGCGCACGGGTGCCACCGTGAAGACTCAGGCCAGGGAGGCCACGGCCTTCTTCCACGCCTGCTGGTCGCGCGCCTCGCCGGGCTGGTTGACCTCGGCGAACCGCACGACGCCGTTCTTGTCGATCAGGAAGGTGCCACGGGTGGCCAGGCCGGCCGTCTCGTTGAAGACGCCGTAGGCCTTCGCGACCTCACCGTGCGGCCAGAAGTCCGAAAGCAGCGGGAACTGGTAGCCCTCCTGCTCGGCCCACGCCTTGAGCGAGAACGGGGTGTCCACGGACACACCGATGACCTGGACGCCCTGGCCGTCGTAGTCCGCGAACTCGTCGCGGAGCTGGCACAGCTCACCGGTGCAGATGCCGCTGAACGCGAACGGGTAGAACACCAGCAAGACCGGCTTCTCGCCCTGGAAGGACGACAGCTTCACGGCCTGCTTGTTGTAGTCGTTGAGCGTGAAGTCCGGGGCTTGCGATCCGACCTCGACGGCCATACCGGCGGTTTCCTCTCAAAGAGCGAACAGGGGCCTGCGACGACAACCCTATCGTGTCGATCGCACGGCTCCGGAGGTCACCGCTTGGTCTTGGACGACTTCGGCGATACCAGCCGGGTGCCCGCCCATTTCGGGCCCGCACTGATGTTGGCAGTCTGCGCCAACCCGACTTGCGGCACCGCTTCGGCGATCTCGCTCGGCTCGACATGCCCTGGCTGTCCCGTCTTCGGGGTCAGTACCCAGATCACACCGTTCTCGTTCAAGGGGGTCCGGACCTCGATCAGCGTGTCGCCGAGATCACCGTCGTCCTCGCGCCACCACAGCAGCACCACGTCGATGACCTCGTCGGCGTCCTCGTCGAGGATGTCGCCGCCGATCTGTTCCTCGATCGCCGCTCGGAGGTCGTCGTCGACGTCCTCGTCCCAGCCGATCTCTTGGACCACCATGTCCGGCTTGATCCCAAGCCTTTCGGCGACGCTGCTCTGATCAGCGTCTCCCGCGGCGACCACTGCTGTCACTCCTCCAACTACGACGGAGCGTGGTGTCGCTCGGCCGGATCGACCGGGCGGGCACCACACTCGGGTACACGATGCCCGTTAGCGAACACTGGTGAGGCGCTGCGCGCAACCGTCCACACCGGATCTTGAACAACTCGTGTCGCAGCGTACGGACATTCGGACCACTCGCGCGAGGTCAATTCAGGCGCACTTGGGCGCCTCCGAACGCCCTGCTTTAGGGTGGGAGAGAAAACGCGCGCGCGATACAGGCGCGCGCGAGGCGTGTCGCAATCGGGTCCGCGAACGTTACCGATCAGTAGCGGTGACGCGAACGGAACCGGAGGACGACGATGGAAGGCGAACACGCCCGCGTACGAGCAGAACCAGCTACCACCTTTCGCAAGGAGACCCCTTGGCCCCGCAGAACGACGGCGCCTCCGGTAAGGAGACCCCGGCACGCGTACGCGTCATCCGTGACGGATTGGCGGCGCACCTGCCCGACATCGACCCGGAGGAGACTGCCGAATGGCTGGACTCCTTCGACGAGGCGCTGGCCAGGGGTGGTCAGCAGCGCGCCCGTTACTTGATGCTGCGCATCCTCGAGCGGGCCAGGGAACGCCACGTCGGCGTTCCGGCGCTGACGTCGACGGACTACGTCAACACCATCCCCACCGAGAACGAACCCTGGTTCCCCGGTGACGAGGAGATCGAGCGCCGCTACCGCGCCTACATCCGGTGGAACGCCGCGATCATGGTGCACCGCGCGCAGCGTCCCGGCGTGGGTGTCGGCGGTCACATCTCGACCTACGGCTCGTCCGCGGCGCTGTACGAAGTGGGCTTCAACCACTTCTTCCGCGGCAAGGACCACTCCAGCGGCGGCGACCAGATCTTCATCCAGGGCCACGCCTCCCCCGGCATCTACGCTCGCGCGTTCCTCGAGGGCAGGCTGACCGAGAACCAGCTGGACGGGTTCCGCCAGGAGTACTCGCACGCGGGTGAGGGCGGCGGCCTGCCGTCGTACCCGCACCCCCGGCTGATGCCGGAGTTCTGGGAGAACCCGACCGTGTCCATGGGCCTCGGCCCGATGAACGCGATCTACCAGGCCCGGTTCAACCGCTACCTGCGCGATCGCGGCATCAAGGACACCACCGACCAGCACGTCTGGGCGTTCCTCGGCGACGGCGAGATGGACGAGCCGGAATCGCGCGGCCTCATCCACGTGGCCGCGGGCGAGGGCCTCGACAACCTGACCTTCGTGATCAACTGCAACCTGCAGCGGCTCGACGGCCCGGTGCGCGGCAACGGCAAGATCATCCAGGAGCTGGAGTCGTACTTCCGCGGCGCCGGCTGGAACGTCATCAAGGTCATCTGGGGCCGCGAGTGGGACTCGCTGCTGCACGCGGACCGCGACGGCGCGCTGGTCAACCTGATGAACACCACGCCGGACGGCGACTTCCAGACCTACAAGGCCAACGACGGCGCCTTCGTCCGTGAGCACTTCTTCGGCCGCGACCCGCGGACCAAGGAACTGGTCAAGGACCTCACCGACGCCGACGTCTGGAACCTCAAGCGCGGCGGGCACGACTACCGCAAGGTCTACGCGGCCTACAAGTCGTCGCTGGAGCACCACGGCCAGCCGACGGTGATCCTGGCCCACACCATCAAGGGCTACGGCCTCGGCCCGTCCTTCGAGGGCCGCAACGCCACGCACCAGATGAAGAAGCTCACCCTCGACGACCTCAAGCTGTTCCGGGACGCCCAGCGCATCCCGATCAGCGACGAGGAACTCGAGCGCGACCCGAAGCTGCCGCCGTACTACCACCCTGGCAAGGACTCGGCGGAGATCGAGTACATGATCGGCCGCCGCAAGGCGCTCGGCGGGTTCCTGCCGGAGCGTCGCCCGAAGGCCTCGAAGGCGCTCGTGCTGCCCGGTGACAAGGTCTACGAAGGCATCCGCAAGGGCTCAGGCAAGCAGGAGGTCGCCACCACGATGGCGTTCGTCCGGCTCGTCCGCGAGCTGGCGAAGGACTCCGAGATCGGCAAGCGGATCGTCCCGATCATCCCGGACGAGGCGCGCACCTTCGGCCTCGACTCGATGTTCCCGACGGCCAAGATCTACAACCCGCACGGCCAGACCTACACGTCGGTCGACGCGAGCCTGATGCTGGCCTACAAGGAGTCCGAAAAGGGCGTCATCCTGCACGAGGGCATCAACGAGGCGGGTTCCACCGCGTCGTTCACCGCCGTCGGCACCTCGTACGCCACGCACGGCGAGCCGATGATCCCGATCTACATCTTCTACTCGATGTTCGGGTTCCAGCGGACCGGTGACGGCCTCTACGCGGCGGCGGACCAGATGGCCCGCGGATTCGTGCTCGGCGCCACCGCCGGCCGCACCACGCTGACCGGTGAGGGCCTCCAGCACGCCGACGGGCACTCGCTGCTGCTGGCGGCCACCAACCCGGCCGTCGTGGCCTACGACGCGGCGTGGTCGTTCGAGATCGCCCACATCGTGCGGGACGGTCTGCGCCGGATGTACGGCGAGACCGGGCCGGACGGCAACGGCGAGAACATCTTCTACTACATGACGATCTACAACGAGCCCTACCAGCAGCCCGCCGAGCCGGAGAACCTCGACGTCGACGGCCTGCTCAAGGGTCTGTACCGCTACGCCGACGCCCCGTCGGGCGACGGTCCGGAGGCGCAGATCCTGGTGTCCGGTGTCACCATGCCGGACGCGCTCCGCGCGCAGCGGATGCTCGCCGAGGAGTGGGGCGTCCGCGCGGCCGTGTGGTCGGCGACGTCGTGGACCGAGCTGCGGCGCGAGGCCGTCGCGATCGACCACGACAACCTGCTGCACCCTGGCGACTCCCCGCGCGTGCCGTACGTCACGGAGAAGCTGTCCGGCGTGAACGGACCGGTCGTCGCGGTTTCGGACTGGATGCGTGCCGTGCCGGACCTGATCCGCCCGTGGGTGCCGACCGACATGCTGACGCTGGGCACCGACGGGTTCGGGTTCTCCGACACCCGCCCGGCCGCCCGGCGGAAGTTCCTGGTCGACGCGCAGTCGATCGTGGTCGGCACGCTGAGCGCGCTCGCCAAGCGCGGCGAGGTCGACCAGGCGAAGGTGGTGGAGGCGGCGCGGAAGTACCGCCTCGACGACGTCGCCGCCGCGGGGCCGCAGTTGTCGGACTCCGGCAGCGCCTGACGCTGAGATGAAGGGGCCTTTCATTGCAAAATTTGCGATGAAAGGCCCCTTCATTGCGTCCGGCGGCGAAGCGGTTAGGGTTAGACATCGGATGTTTCTGAGGGTAAGCGGGAAGGGTGAGTGAGTGTGACCAAGCGTCGACTGCCGAAGCCGAGTGAGCTGAAGCAGATCCTGCGGCCGAAGCCGATCGTGCTCAACCCGACCGAACGGCGGCTGGCAGGCGCGCACACGATCGCCGACCTTCGGATGCTCGCCCGCAAGCGGACGCCGAGGGCGGCGTTCGACTACACCGACGGCGCCGCGGAGCTGGAGGACAGCCTCCGCCGCGCCCGGCAGGCCTTCCGCAGCGTGGAATTCCACCCGAACATCCTCCGTGGCGTGTCCGATGTGGACACCAGCAAGGAGATCCTCGGCAAGCGTTCGGCGCTGCCGTTCGCGTTCGCGCCGACCGGGTTCACCCGGATGATGAACCACGAGGGCGAGTCCGCGGTGGGCCGCGTCGCGCAGCGCAACGGCATCCCGATGGGGTTGTCGACGATGGCGACGACGTCGATCGAAGACCTCGCGGCCGCCGCGCCGGAGGCCCGCAAGTGGTTCCAGCTCTATGTCTGGCACGACCACAAGGCGGGCGAAGATCTGATGAATCGCGCCTGGGCGGCCGGCTTCGACACCCTCATGCTGACGGTGGACACCCCGGTCGCGGGTGCGCGGCTGCGCGACGTCCGCAACGGGCTGACGATCCCGCCCGCGCTCACCCTCAAGACGTTCGTCGACGGCGCGATGCATCCGTCGTGGTGGTTCAACCTGCTGACCACCGAGCCGCTGACCTTCGCGTCGTTGAGCCACTTCGACGGCACGGTCGCCGAACTGCTCAACCAGCTCTTCGACCCCACCCTGAACTACGACGACCTCGACTGGGTCCGCCAGACCTGGCCGGGCAAGCTCGTGATCAAGGGCGTCCAGAACGTCGACGACGCGCGTGACGTGGTCAAGCACGGCGCCGACGCGGTCCTGCTGTCCAACCACGGCGGCCGTCAGCTCGACCGCGCGCCGACGCCGATCGAGCTACTGCCCGCAGTGCTCGACGAGATCCAGGGCGACGCCGAGGTGTGGGTCGACACCGGCATCCTCTCCGGCGGCGACATCGTGGCGGCGATCGCGCGCGGCGCCGACGCGGTGCTCATCGGGCGCGCGTTCCTCTACGGCCTGATGGCCGGGGGCGAGCGCGGCGTTCAGCGGTGTGTGGACATCCTGCGCACCGAGATCGTCCGGACCATGCAGCTGCTGGGCGTCCGTACCCTGGACGACCTCAAGCCCTCGCACGCGACGATGCGCTGACCACCTCGGTACGGACCTGCTTCGCCGTGCGGTTCCAGCTCCACCAGCCGTGTACGACCAGCCCGGCGAACACGATGTAGACCGCGGCGGAGAAGTACAGGCCCGAAGACAGCTGGAGCGGGACGCCGATCGCATCGACGACCAGCCACACCAGCCAGAACTCGACGAGACCGGCACCCTGCGCGGCGAAGGCGACCAGCGTGCCGACGAAGATCGCGGCGTCCGGCCATGGCGCCCACGACGCGTTCAGCGCGTCGAGCACCAGGGCCATCGCGGTGGTGCCGATCGCGAACGCGCCGATCATCGCCAGCCGTTCGGCGGGACGGCCCTTGCGGACGACGACGCCGTAGACCGGGTCGCTGCGACGGGACCACGCCCACCAGCCGTAGATCGAGATGGCGAGGATCGCGATCTGCCTGGTGGCGAGCCCGCCGAGGTGCGCGGAGAGGTAGACCGAGAACAGTAGAACGGTGGCGCCGACCTGGACCGGCCAGGTCCACAGCGTGCGGCGTTGTGCCAGGAAGACCACGGCCAGCGCGAAGATCTGCCCCGCCAGTTCGGCGAAGGAGATCCACTGTCCGAGCACCGTGACACCGTTGTGCAGCAGGAAGTCCACGTCCGCGCCCCTCTCCGTCTACCGCTCCAACATGCTCCGCCGCGACACCATTCCCTAGAGAGTGTGAGGTGCGGAACAGGACGGCGGGTAGCCGAAGGGGACTTTGCCCGCGTGAGATGCCACGAAGGGGCCCTTCACCGCGGGAATCCAAGCCGGGCGCGCAGCGCCTCCGTTGAGGGCGGCGGCGGGGGCATGGATGGAACGGCGATGGGCCCCTTCAGCTCCACGCGGGCCCGGTGCCTTCCTCGATCACCGGGCCCGCGGGATGCTCAGGAATCTACGCGACCGATGCCCACGGGCGACGTCGGCGGCTCCGAACGGACTTCCTGCTTGCCTGTGCCCGGCTCCAGCTGGCCCTGCAGATTGGCCAGCCAGCCCTGCCAGCGGTCCTGCGCGGGTTTGATCAGGCCGCCGCCGAAGCCGACGACGATCACGCCGCCGATGGTGGCGAGCACGGCCACTAGAACCGGCCCCGTCACGGCCGTCGCGATGTTCACCTGGCCGAGCGCGGCGATGACGCCGAACGCCACGATCAGCCAGTAGGCGATCGTGCCGAGCAGCCGTCCGGCCGGGCGGCCCGACAGCGCACTGGTCACCAGGTCGCGGACCACCTTCGCGACGGCGGCCGCGACGATCACCAGCACCAGCGCGACCAGGACCCGCGGCAGGAACGCGATGATGTCGTTGAGCAACGCGCTGACCGGATTGCTCTCACCGAATACGCCGAACGCGAGCTGCAAGGCGATCAGGAGAATGAAGTAGTACACGAGTTTGACGAGGATCCCGCCGGCGTCGACATTCGCTTGTTTGAGCGTTCCCGTGAGTCCGGTCTTCTCGATGAGCTTGCCGAATCCGATCTTCGACAGAACCAGTCCCAATGCCTTTGACACGGCCTTCGCGATCAACCAGCCGATGAGCAGGATGATCAGGAATCCGGCCAGTTTGGGCACGAAGGTGGCGACAAGGTTCCATGCTTGCCCCAGACCGTCTTTCAGCTGCTCGCCCACGGCGAACTCCCTCCTCTGCACATCCGCACCGGACACCGGCGCGGCTTGCGAGGGATCGTTGATCACGGGCACCTCACTGGCAACTCGGCGACCCACGATCGAGTGAGTGAACTAGCGGGAAAAGATCCACAAGTCCCATACTTGTTCTACCGGTGGGGACCGGGGAGACGAGGCCGTCCGGCGCAGCGAAAAACGCTAGCGCCGGGCGGCCTCGAGTTTTAGGCAAACACCTTTCACAATTCATCGCCGCGCATAACGCGACGTCTGTCCACTTCGGACACGAAGCCCGTCCGGCCGCAGGACGAGGGCCATCTCACCCTGGCGGACTAGGATCGGCTGACCATGGCTGATGCGACTTCCGGACGGCATGTGCCCAAGCACCACGGGCTGTCCGCCAAGACCCTCCGGCGGCTCGAACACGCCTCCGGCCGTCTCGCGAGCGCGAGCGTGGCGGTGATGGAGGAACGACTGAGCTGGTTCGCCCGCCTTCCCGCCGACCAGCGCGCGAGCGTCCTGCTGATCACCCAGGCGGGTGCCGCCGGTTTCGTCGACTGGCTCCGCGACGCGAAGGAGGCGCTCTCCCTCACCACCGAGGCGTTCCGCGAAGCGCCCGCCGAACTGTCCCGCTGGGTGAGCCTGCGGCAGGCGGTCGGGATGGTGCGGCTGGCGATCGAGGTTTTCGAGGAACAACTGCCGGAATTCGCCGCGAACGAGGCGGAACGCGCCGCGCTGATCGAGGGGATCCTGCGCTATGGCCGGGAGATCGCGTTCGCCGCCGCCAACTCCTACGCGGCCGCCGCCGAGGCGCGCGGTGCCTGGGACGCGCGACTGGAGGCGCTGGTCGTCGACGGCATCGTCCGCGGTGACGCCGAGGAGGCCGTGCTCTCCCGTGCGGCCGCGCTCGGCTGGGATCCGGCCGCGCCCGCCACCGCGCTGGTCGGCACCCCGACGTCGGACGACCCGCCCGCCGTCGTGTTCGAGGTGCGCAGCCGCGCCGCGCGGGTGGGGCGCCCCGTCCTGCTTTCGGTGCAGGGGTCCCGGCTGGTCGTGGTCGTCGCCGGGCCCACCGACGGCAGCGTCAAGGACCGCGAGATCCTCACCAAACTGTCCGTCGCCTTCGCCGAGGGCCCGGTCGTCGCCGGGCCGACGGTGCCCACCCTCGCCGAAGCGCACCACAGCGCGACAGAGGCGCTCTCCGGCCTGCGTGCCGTCGTCGGCTGGCCCGGTGCGCCGCGGCCCGCGAGATCGATCGACCTGCTGCCGGAACGCGCGTTGTCCGGCGATCCCGAGGCGGAACGCCTGCTCGTGGAGCAGATCGCCCGGCCGCTGGAGGAGGCGGGCCCGGCGCTGCTGCGGACGGTGGAGACCTACCTCGACAGCGGCGGTGTCCTGGAGACCTGCGCGCGGACGCTGTTCGTGCATCCGAACACCGTCCGGTACCGGTTGCGGAAGGCGGCCGAACTCACCGGCCGCCACGCCGCCGAATCGCGCGACGCCTGGGTGCTGAAGGTGGCGCTGACGGTCGGGCGGCTGGCCCGGGCCCGCGGGCTCTGGTAAACCCGGTGGCAAGCGAGTGTTCTAGCGCGTGAAGGCCCCCTTCCCTCGGCTCAGCCGAAGAAACTCGACCTTCACACCTTGCCAAGTACGCCGGTACCGCGTGGGCCGGGGTGGTCGTGCCTCGGGCAAGGGCGGCACCCGCTGAACTCGGCCGGGCCCGCGGGCTCCGGTAAACCCGTTGGTAACTCTGCGCAGTGATAGACTTCATAGGGAAAGCTGGTTGAACCCGACAAGGCTTTTGGGTTAAGCACAGTGATCAGGAAGGCACTTTTGGAGGGTTCCTACAATTACACCCGCAGGACTTGGTGAGCGTCGGCATCCCGACCTTGGTGGCCGAGAGTGTTCCCTAGTGGGGTGACAGCAGCAGTCCTCGCCCCCGGTCAGGGTTCCCAAGCCCCAGGCATGCTCTCCCCTTGGCTCGAGCTCGACGGTGCCCGCGCGCGCGTCGAAGCCTGGTCCGAGCGGGCCGGTCTCGATCTCGTCCGCCTCGGCACCGAAGCGGACGCCGAAGAGATCCAGGACACCGCGATCACCCAGCCGCTGATCGTGGCGCTGTCGCTGCTGGCGTTCGAGCACCTCCAGCGTGAGGCCCCGGTCGCCGCGGACGCGCCGGTCGCCGGTCACTCCGTCGGTGAGCTGGCCGCCGCCGCCATCGCCGGGGTGCTGAGCCCCGAAGACGCCGTCGCGCTGGCCGCCATCCGCGGCGCGGAGATGGCGAAGGCGTGCGCGCTGGAGCCGACGAGCATGGCCGCCGTCATGCTCGGTGACCCGGAGCAGGTCGTCGCCTGGCTCGAAGGCCACGGCCTCACCGCCGCGAACCGCAACGGCGCGGGCCAGATCGTCGCCTCCGGCGCCGCCGACGCGATCGAGAAGATCGTGGCCGAGCCGCTCGAAGGCACCAAGGTCCGCGCGCTCAAGGTCGCGGGCGCGTTCCACACGGCGTACATGGCCCCCGCGCAGGCGGCGCTCGCCGACCAGGCTGCGAAGATCACCCCGGCGGACCCGACGCGTCCGCTGCTGTCGAACGCCGACGGCCAGGTCGTCACCAGCGGGGCCGAGTACCTCGACCGGCTGGTCAAGCAGGTCACGAACCCGGTGCGCTGGGACCTGACCATGAACGGTCTGGTCTCCGCGGGCGTCACCACGACGCTCGAACTGCCGCCGGCGGGCACGCTGACCGGACTGGTCAAGCGGCAGCTCAAGGGAACCGTGACCACCACCATCGCGCTGAAGACGCCGGCCGAGCTGGCGAAGCTTCACGGGCAGGAGGACGCTTCGTGACCGACCGATCCACCTTGCGGCAGACGACGGGCGCCGCCGGTAGCCGCATTCTCGGTGTCGGAAGCTTCCAACCCGAGAAGATCGTGACCAACGACGATCTGTCGCAGATCATGGACACCAACGACCAGTGGATCCGCGAACGGGTCGGCATCATCGAGCGCCGGTTCGCCGAGAAGGACGAGTCGCTGGTCGACATGGCGGTCAAGGCGGGTACGGCGGCACTCGCCGACGCCGGGGTGGATCCGTCCGAAGTGGACACGGTCATCCTGCCGAACTGCACGATGCCCACCCAGATCCCGAACGCCGCCGCCCAGGTCGCCGACCGGATCGGGATCACGCATCCGGCCGCGTTCGACCTCAACGCCGCCTGCGCCGGGTTCTGCTACGGCCTCGGTGTCGCCTCGGACCTGATCCGGGCGGGCAGCACGAAGAAGGCGCTCGTCATCGGCGCCGAGAAGCTCACCGACCACGTCGACCCGGTAGACCGCGCGAACGCGATCATCTTCGCCGACGGCGCCGGCGCGGCGGTGGTCGGCGCGGCCGACACCCCGCGGATCGGCCCGGTCGCCTGGGGCAGCGCTGGTGAGCACGTCGACCTCATCTACATGCGCGACGACAAGTGGATCTACCAGGAAGGCCAGTCGGTCTTCCGCTGGGCGACCACGCAGATCGCGCCGATCGCGTTGCGGGCACTGGAGATCGCCGGACTCGAACCGTCCGATGTGGACGTGCTGATCCCGCACCAGGCCAACCTGCGCATCGTCGAGGCCATCGCCAAGAAGCTGCGCGCCAAGGGCGCCCGCGAGGACATGGTCGTGGCCGACGACATCAAGTACTCGGGCAACACCTCGTCCGCGTCCATCCCCCTCGCGCTGGACCACATGCGCAAAGCGGGCACCGCGAAGCAGGGCGACGTCGTGCTCGCCGTCGGCTTCGGTGCCGGACTCTCCTACGCGGGCCAGGCCTTCATCTGCCCGTGATGAATACTTCCCCCGCGGGCGCCGTGCCCGCGGGGCAGCCAAAAGCATCACCGAGAAGGGAACAACCAGTGGCAGACAACGCAGAGATCCTCGCCGGCCTCGCCGAGATCGTCGAAGAGGTCGCCGGTGTGGCGCAGGACGACGTGACCGCCGAGAAGTCCTTCGTGGACGACCTCGACATCGACTCGCTGTCCATGGTGGAGATCGCTGTTCAGGCCGAGGACAAGTTCGGCGTCAAGATCCCGGACGACGAGCTGGCGAACCTGAAGACCGTTGGCGACGCGGTGAACTACGTGTCCGCCAACTCCAAGTAAGTCACCAGTACTTGATGGCGCCGACCTTGGGGAGACTCCAATGAGCAACATCGACGTCGTGATCACCGGGCTGGGTGCCACCACGCCGCTCGGCGGGGACGTCACGTCCACGTGGGACGGCCTGCTCGGCGGTGAGAGTGGCATCCGCCTGCTCGAAGCCGACTGGGTCGACGAGCTCGACCTGCCGGTGAAGATCGGTGCCACGCTCGCCGTGGATCCGTCCGAGGTCCTCCCTCGGGTCCAGGCTCGCCGCCTGGACAGGTGCGAGCAGGTGGCGCTCATCGCCGCGCGTCAGGCTTGGGCGGACGCGGGCTTCGAGCAGCCGACCGATGAGCATCAGGATGTGGACCCCGAGCGCCTGGGGGTGACCATCGGCACCGGTGTCGGCGGTCCGGTCACCCTGATCTCACAGAACGACCTCCTGCACAAGCAGGGCCTCCGCAAGGTGTCCCCGCTGACCGTGCCGATGCTGATGCCGAACGGTCCGGCCGCACACGTCGGCATCGACCTCAAGGCCCGCGCCGGCGTGCACTCGCCGGCCTCGGCCTGTGCCTCGGGTGCGGAAGGTATCGCCGCCGGCTACGAGATGATCCGGACCGGCCGGGCCGACGTCGTGGTCGCCGGTGGCGCCGAGGCGTGCATCCACCCGATCACCCTCGCCGGGTTCGCCCAGGCGAGGACGGTGTCCACCCGCAACGACGATCCCACGAAGGCCTCGCGGCCGTTCGACGCGAACCGCGACGGTTTCGTGCTCGGCGAGGGCTCCGGCGTCGTGATCCTGGAGCGGGCCGACCGCGCCAAGGCCCGCAACGCGCGGATCTACGCGCAGCTGAGCGGATTCGGGATCACCTCGGACGCGTACCACATCACGGGTAACCACCCCGAAGGCATCGGCCAGATCGCCGCCATGCGCGCGGCGATGAAGATGGCCGGGGTCTCCCCTTCCGACGTCGGGCACGTCAACGCGCACGCGACCTCCACGGTCGTCGGCGACGTCGGCGAGGCCGCGGCGATCCGCAAGGCCGTCGGCGACCACACCGTGGTGACCGCTCCCAAGGGCGCACTCGGGCACCTGGTCGGCGGCGCGGGCGCGGTCGAGGGCATCGCCACGATCCTGGCGATCTACCACGGCCTGATCCCAGCCACGCTGAACCTCGAGGACCTGGACCCGAAGGTGCAGCTCGACGTCGTGGCGGGCGAGGCCCGCAAGGCGGAGCTGACCGCGGCGATCAGCAACTCGTTCGGTTTCGGCGGGCACAACACGGCGCTGCTGTTCACTCCGGCGGCCTGACGCCTCATAGGTACGTGAAGGCCCCCTTCCTTGCGCTAGGCGCAAGGAAGGGGGCCTTCACGTACTTGGCGGAACAGCAGCGCGCATATCGAGCTTTTTCCATCTTGGGTGAGGGCTGAAGGGGACTTTCCCCGCATGACACGCAGGGAAAGCGTCCTTCACGTCGCGAGGCCGCGACGATCCGCTCCCACACCGGGCTAACGACGTAGCGAAGGCCTCCTTCCCTACTCTCACGGTAGGGAAGGAGGCCTTCACGGACACCTCGGTCGACACCCCGGCAGCAGGATCAAAAATGTGATGAACGGGACTTTCATTGCAAATTTTGCAATGAAAGTCCCGTTCATCACATCCGAAGCTTGGCCTGTCAGGCCTCGGAGCGTTTCACCAGATGCCGCCCGATCCACCAGGCGGCCTCCACCAGCACGATCCCCACCCCGGCACAGGCGAACGCCGAGAGCGTGTACGCGCTCACACTCGGGTCCAGCGCGAAGAACTTCTGCGTGAACGGGATCAGGAACAGCGCGAGCGTCAGCACGACCATCCCGCCGATCAGCAGGATCTTCCACCACTTGTACGGCCGCGCGACGATCCCGAGCACCCACAGCGCGATCGCGATGAGCGTGATCAGCGCGGTGGTCCCTGCTTGGATCTTGTCCACTTCGGACTGTCCGGGTCCCTTGTACACCAGCAGATAGCTTATGAACGTCGCCGTGGCGATGACCAGCCCGGCCGGGACGGCCATCCGCATCACCCTGCCGACGAAGCCGGTGCGGGCGCGTTCGTTGTTCGGCGCCAGCGAAAGCACGAAGGCGGGCAGGCCGATCGTGAACCAGGCGGTGATCGTGATGTGCCGCGGCAGGAACGGGAACGGTACCTGCGCGATGCCGACCATCAGCGCCAGCAGCACCGAGTAGACCGTCTTGGTGAGGAACAGGTTCGAGACGCGCTCGATGTTGCCGATCACCCGGCGGCCCTCGGCGACGACGTACGGCAGGGTGGCGAACTTGTCGTCCAGCAGCACGATCTGCGCGACCGCGCGGGTGGCCGGGCTGCCGGCGCCCATGGCGACGCCGATGTCCGCGTCCTTCAGCGCGAGGACGTCGTTGACGCCGTCGCCGGTCATCGCGACGGTGTGGCCCTTCGACTGCAGCGCCCCGACCATCGCGCGTTTCTGCAACGGGGTCACGCGGCCGAAGACGGCGCGCTCCTCCACGGTGTCGGCCAGTTTTTCGGCGTCGTCCGGCAGTTTCCGCGCGTCGACGGGCTGGTCCGCGCCGGGCAGGTCGAGCGTCCCCGCGACGGCGCCGACGGAGATGGCGTTGTCGCCGGAGATGACCTTCACCGCGACGTCCTGATGCGCGAAGAAGTCCAGAGTGTCCTTCGCGTCCGGACGGACCTTCTGCTCCAGCACCACGAGCGCGACCGGTTCGATGTCGCCGGGGCCCTCGGCCGCGTCGACGGCGCGTGCGGCACGGCCCAGCAGCAGGACGCGCAGACCGCGCGAGCCGATCTTCTCGGCCTCCGCCCGGTGCTCCCCCTCGGGCAGCAGGACGTCGGCCGCGCCGAGCACCCAGTCGCCGTCGGCACCGAACGACGCGCCACTCCACTTACGCGCCGAGGAGAACGGCATCGTCGTGGAAACCCGCCAGCCCGGATCGGTCCCGTGCGCCTCCGCGATGGCCTGGAGGCTCGCGTTCGGGCGCGGATCGGCGGCGGCGAGCGCGGCCAGCACGTCGTCCACCGGGTGGCCGGGGGTGATTTCCCGGACCTCGGAAAGCCGCATCGCGTTCTCGGTGAGCGTCCCGGTCTTGTCCGCGCACACCACGTCGACCCGGGCGAGCCCCTCGATCGCCGGGAGCTCCTGCACCAGGCACTGGCGCTTGCCGAGCCGGATGACGCCGACCGCGAGCGCGACGCTGGTCATCAGCACCAGGCCCTCGGGCACCATCGGCACGAGCGCCGCGACCATACCGCGCAGCGCGTCCGGCCACGCCTGGTCGCCCGCGAGCTGGTTGTAGATGGTCAGCGCGCCCGCCGGGATGAGCAGGTAGGTGATGAACTTGAGGATTTTGTCGATGCCCTGCCGCAGTTCCGACTTCACCAGGGTGAACTTGCTGGCCTCCGCGGCCAGTTTCGCGGCGTAGGACTCGTCTCCGATGATGTCCGCGCGGTAGGTGCCGCTGCCCGCGACGACGAAGCTGCCGGACAGCACCTTGTCGCCGGGCTGCTTGACCACCGGATCGGATTCGCCGGTCAGCAGTGACTCGTCGACCTCCAGGGCCTCGGCCGTCAGCGTCGGGCCGTCGACGACGATCTTGTCGCCAGGGCCCAGTTCGACGAGGTCTCCGAGGACGACGTCTTCCGGGGCGATCTCGACGCTCTGCCCGTCACGGCGGACGGTCGGTTTCGCCTGACCCACGATGGCGAGCCGTTCCAGGGTTCGTTTCGCCCGGAGTTCCTGGATGATGCCGACCGCGCTGTTGACGATGATCAGTCCGCCGAACAGCCCGTCGATGAAGTAACCCGTCGACAGGATGAGAACGAACAGCACCCCGTAGATCGCGTTGATCCGGGTGAAGACGTTCGCGCGGATGATCTCGCCGGTGGTCCGGCTGGTCTTCGTGGAGACCGTGTTGGTCCTGCCCGCGGCGACACGCTCGGCGACCTCTTCGCTGGAGAGTCCCCTCGAGGCGTCGGTCAGCAGGGCCGGCTGATCAATTGCCATGTCGCGACTCTATTCGGCACCGGCTCCCGCACGCGTCAGCCTGGGGGACCATGTCGACCCCTACTTCAGCATTTTTCGTGTTCGGGGTTGGTGCCGCCTTCGGTGGTGTCGACCCGCCAGGACCCGCTCTCCAGCCTCAGCGGCAGCACCAGCCGCCACCGGATGCACCCCTCCGGCAGGTACACCGGTGCGTCGTCGACGTCCTGTGTGCTGGTGAAGGCGACGAGGACCCGGAGCGTGCTCGGCGCGCCCGGCTCGATGCGGTAGACGAGGATGGTGCCGTCCCGAGTGGACTGATAGTCCTTCTTCCACTCCACCGCGGTCTTGGTCTTGGCCCGTTCCCGGGTGACCACCGAAGTCCACTTCAGATAGTCGCGGTCGTTGATGGAGTCGAAATATCCCTGTAGCACCTGCCGGACGCTCTGGTACTGCGGATGCGCGACGACGTCGGGCGTCACTTCGACGGCGGGCGATCCGGGCTGCGCGTCCGGGGCGACGGACGACGGCGAAGCGCTCACGACCGGTTCGGTGGGCGCGGCCTCGGGGCGGAGGTAGAGATCGCGCGCCAGCAGACCGACTCCGACGGTCAGGGAGATCACCACCACGAGGACGGGGATCAGCCACCGCTGGCGAGAAGTGGGGCGAGGCTGGGCGGTCACCCCGAAAGGTTAGCCGCCCGCCTCTTCCGACTTCACGCCGTCTACCCGACCTGGTGCAGCCAGGTGACGGGAGCACCGTCGCCGGCGTGCCGGTACGGTTCGAGCGCTTCGTCCCAATTGGCGGCGAGGAGCTCATCGAGCTTGTGCGCCAGCGATTCCCCGGTGCGCACCTTGCTCACGAGCGCGCGCAGCTGGTCTTCGCCCACGACGATGTCGCCGTTGGCGCTGGTCCTGCCGTGCCACAGGCCGAGACCCGGAGCGAAACAGAACCTCTCTCCGTCGACCCCCGCACTGGGCTCTTCGGTGACTTCGAACCGGATCATCGGCCACGCCTTGAGCGCGGACGCCAGCTTTCCGCCGGTGCCCGAAGGCGCACGCCAACCACATTCGGCGCGGAGCTGTCCTGGACTGGCGGGCTGCGCCGTCCACTTCAACTCGACTCGGGCACCCAGGGTGCCCGAAATGGCCCACTCGACGTGCGGACAGACCGCAGACGGCGACGAGTGGACGTACACCACGCCACGGGTGTTGCCACGGGTGCTCACTGCTGACCTCCGCTACTCGACGAGGGGCGTCTTCCCCTACGACCTCGCGAGCTGCGCTGGTCAGGTGGCTCGTGCCGCCTCCCGGTACGCGTGAGCACATTGTGCACCCCAACTGTGCTGTTTGGCCACATGAACCCCACAAGTCGCACCTGATTGGGACGCGGGACTCCGCGTGAAGGCCCCCTTCACGCGGCTGAGCTGAGGGAAGGGGGCCTTCACGCGGGTTAACCCTGGGCACGGTCGGCGTAATCGCGGGTGACCCCGGAGACGATGTCCCCAATGTGGCATTGGGGACGTTGAGCGCCTCCAATGCCACATTGGGGACTTTTCATCTTGGTCTTGGCTGGTGGGGTGGGGTTGACCGGGTGTGTTAATGCCGGGGTGGGGTGGTGCTTGTCAGATGTGCCGGGTGCGTTGTTCGTGCTGGATGAGC
>NZ_JADNQM010000056.1:0-38468 GCF_046269425.1 Amycolatopsis sp. cmx-11-12
TTGCGGCGAGAGTCGCACGGCGGGTTCGGCGGGCGGCCTCTGGGAAACGCACCCGAGGAAACTCGGGCGGCGCGCCCAGGGCCGACCCATCTGCCACCGCCCCGCCCAAGCCTGCGACCTCGACCATACGGTGCCCTGGCAGTACGGCGGCCACACCGATGCCGCAGATCTGGTCAGCTTCTGCCGCCGCGACCACCGGCTGAAGGACGAACCCGGCTGGACCTACCACCTCACCCCCGACGGCACCCTCACCGTCACCACCCCCACCGGACAGACCTACGACAGCACACCACCGCCACTCCATGAACCCCGCCCGAAAGCACTCCAGACCGACGAACCACCACCGTTCTGACGGCATCGCCAAGAAACGGCCACCGTGCCCGCCCCGAGCAGGCCGTGCCCCCACCGACGAGCCCGCACCATTCCGAGCTGCTACCGAAAGACGAACACAACTCCATCGTCCGAGCAGACCTCGACACAGGACCGGCGACGGCGCTCCAGCGGCCCTTGCCCGACAACACGACGCTCCGCGTCTACCCGGCGACAAACCACCACCGCTCCGACGCCATCGCCGAAATACGACAACGACTACTTCAACCGCACAGACCCGACAACCGCACATCGCCGCGATCCCGGCCGAAGAAACCACCGCCACCCGAGCGTCGCCGAAAAACGGCCACGCCCGCATCCCAGCACGACCCACTCCGGCCCGACAACTCGCGCGTCGTCGTCACTCGCTGAGGAGCCGCCACCCCGAGCCGTCGCCGAAAAACGGCCACACCCTCAGCGCCCGCTCGTCCAAGCCGAACACCCGCCCGCCCCACCCCGATGAAACCGGCGTGAACACCTGGTGACACGTCGCGAACCCGGCTACCAAGTCCGGCCCTCGATTGTCCACTTCATCACGTCATTCGGGCCCTCGACTAGGTGTTCCAGGACACTTTTTGGCGGGTTCCTACAACACCCGGCCCTCGGCATGCGTCACCGACGACATTCTCGTACCGGCCGGTAAGAGGCAGGCTGTAAGGCAGGTACAGGAGACTGTCCCGCGCGTGATCCGGCGGGACGTCACCTGTTGTGCTGCGTACTTTGGGAGGCTCAGTCGGTGTTCAGTCGTGTCGCCATCGTCAACCGCGGAGAAGCCGCGATGCGGCTCATCCATGCCGCCCGCGAGCTTTCGGCGGAGACCGGACAGCGGATCGAGACCGTCGCTCTCTACACGGATGCGGACCGGTCGGCGACGTTCGTGCGGGAAGCCGACATCAGCTACAACCTGGGGCCGGCGTCGGCGCGGCCGTACCTCGACTTCGCCGTGCTGGAGCGGGCGCTGACCGAGACCGGGGCCGACGCGGCCTGGGTCGGCTGGGGTTTCGTTGCCGAGGATCCGGCGTTCGCCGAGCTGTGTGAGCGGCTGGGCATCACCTTCATCGGCCCGAGTGCGGACGCGATGCGCAAGCTCGGCGACAAGATCGGCGCGAAGCTGATCGCCGAGGAGGTCGGCGTTCCGGTCGCGCCTTGGAGTCGTGGCGCGGTCGCGGATCTCGACGCCGCCATCAAGGCCGCCGAGGAGATCGGCTATCCGCTGATGCTCAAGGCGACCGCCGGCGGCGGTGGCCGCGGTATCCGCGTCATCACCTCCGCCGACGAGCTCAAGGACGCCTACGAGCGCACCAGCCTGGAGGCCGAGCGCGCCTTCGGCAGCGGTGTCGTGTTCCTGGAGCGCCTGGTCACCGGCGCCCGGCACGTCGAGGTCCAGGTCATCGCCGACGGGCAGGGCACCGCGTGGGCGCTCGGCGTCCGCGACTGTTCCGTGCAGCGCCGCAACCAGAAGATCATCGAGGAGTCCGCCTCCCCGGTGCTGAGCCCCGAGCAGGCCGACGAGCTCAAGCGGTCCGCCGAGCGGCTCGCGCTCGCGGTCGACTACTGCGGCGCCGGAACGGTCGAGTTCCTCTACCACCCCGGCGACAAGCTGTTCGCCTTCCTCGAGGTCAACACCCGCCTGCAGGTCGAGCACCCGATCACCGAGTCGACCACCGGCATGGACCTGGTCAAGGCCCAGTTGCACGTCGCTTCCGGCGGCAAGCTCGAAGGCCCCCAGCCCGCCGAGTCCGGTCATGCCATCGAGGCGCGGCTCAACGCCGAGGACCCGGACCGCGACTTCGCGCCGTCGCCCGGCCGCATCGCGCGCCTTGCCCTGCCCGCCGGACCCGGCATCCGCGTCGACACCGGAGTCAGCGAAGGCGACACGATCCCGGCCGACTTCGACTCCATGATCGCGAAGATCATCGCCTACGGCCGCGACCGCGACGAGGCGCTCGGCCGTCTGCGCCGCGCGATGGCGCAGACCACGGTCATCATCGAGGGCGGCGCGACCAACAAGAGCTTCGTCCTCGACCTGCTCGACCAGCCCGAGGTGATCGACGGCAGCGCCGACACCGGCTGGATCGACCGGGTCCGCGGTGAAGGCAAGCTGGTCACCCACCGCCATTCGGCGATCGCGCTCGCGGCCGCCGCGATCGAGGCCTACGAGGATGAGGAAGCCGTTGAGCGCCAACGACTTCTCTCCACCGCGCACGGCGGCCGCCCGCAGGTGCAGCACGAGAGCGGGCGTCCGCTCGACCTCAAGCTGCGCGGCGCCGCGTACCGCGTGAGCGTGGCCAGGATCGGCCACCGCCGGTTCCGTGTCGGTGTCTCCGCGGGCGGCGGCGAGATCCACCCCGCCGACGTCGAGGTCGACCGCTTCGACGAGCACACCGGCCAGATCACCGTCAACGGCACCCGGTTCCGCCTGGTCACCGGCACGCACGGGCCGATTCACCTGGTCGAGGTCGACGGCGTCACTCACCGCATCAGCCGCGACGAGGGCGGCGTCGTCCGCTCCCCCGCGCCCGCGCTCGTCGTCGCGACACCGCTCGAAGTCGGCGCGGAGGTCGAGGCGGGCGCTCCCATCCTGGTGCTGGAGAGCATGAAGATGGAGACGGTGCTGCGCGCACCGTTCCGCGCGAAGCTGCGTGAGTGCGTCGTCTCGGTCGGCAGCCAGGTCGAGACCGGCGCTCCCCTGCTGCGGCTCGAACCGCTGGCGGAGGAAGGCGACGAGGTCGCCGAGGACACCGGCAGCGTCGAGATCGAGCTCCCCGTGGAGCCCGGCGGCGCGTCGGCGTCACAGCGGATCGCGCGGGGACAGCAGGATCTGCGCAGCCTCCTGCTCGGCTTCGACGTCGACCCGCATGACGAGCGCCGCACGCTCAGCACGTACCTGGCCGCCCGGGCCGAGGTGGAAGCCAACGGCGACCGCCCGCTGGAGGGCGAGGTCGAACTGCTGACCGTGTTCGCCGACCTGTCCGAGCTGATGCGCAACAAGCCGATGCGTGAGGACGCCAAGACGGACACGCGGGTGCACAGCGCCCGCGAGTTCTTCCACGCCTACCTGCAAAGCCTCGACGTCGAACGCGCCGGGCTGTCGGAGTCGTTCCAGAACAAGCTCAAGAAGGTTCTGGCGCACTACGGCATCAACGACCTGGAGCGCACGCCGGAGCTGGAGGAGGCGGTGTTCCGCATCTTCCTCGCCCAGCAGCGGACCGCTTCCGACGTCGCGATCGTCACCGCGGTACTGCGGCAGTGGCTCACCGAACCGCAGCCGTTCGAAGCGATGCGCGAACCGGCGGGCAAGGCGCTGGAGCAGCTCATCGCCGCCACCCAGCTCCGCTTCCCGGTGGTCGGCGACCTGGCCCGCAGCGTGGTGTTCCGCTGGTTCGCCCAGCCGCTGCTGCGCCGCACCCGCGCCGAGGTCTACAGCGAGGTCCGCAAGCACCTGCGCCACCTCGACCTGCACCCGGACTCGCCGGACCGCGCCGACCGGATCGCGAGCATGCTGGCCAGCGCGCAGCCGCTGGTCCGCCTGCTCGGGCAGCGGATCGGGCGCCCCGGCACCGACCACACCCCGCTGCTCGAAGTGCTGAGCCGCCGCTACTACGGCAACCGCACCTTCACCGGCGTCCAGCAGGTCACGGCCGGCGGCTGCACCTTCGTCACCGGTGACTACGCCGACGAGAACGAGCGGTTCCACATGGCCACCACCGCCGTCGACCGCGCCGGGCTGCCCGGCGCGATCAAGGCGGTCGCCGAGCTCGCCGCCGGGCTGCCCGCCGACACCGACGTCGAGGCGGACCTCTATCTGACCTGGGACGACGAGACCGCCGACGACGACACGATGGCGGCCGGGCTGCGCGAGGTCGTCACGGCCGCGTCGCTGCCGAGCCGGGTCCGGCGCGTCACCACCACGGTCGCGGGGCACGGCGGCGCGGTGACGCACCACCACTTCACCTTCCGCCCGTCCTCGACCGGCTTCTCCGAGGAGCGGCTGATCCGCGGCCTCCACCCGCTGATCGCACAGCGGATGCAGTTGCAGCGCCTGGCGAACTTCGACCTCACCCGGTTGCCGTCCGGCGACGAGGACGTCTACCTCTTCAAGTGCGTCTCGCCGATGAACCCGTCGGACCAGCGGCTGGTCGCGCTCGCCCAGGTCCGTGACCTGACCCCGTTGCGGGACAACGACGGCAAGCTGCTGGCCCTGCCGGCGGTCGAAGGCACGCTGGCGGGCTGCCTCGACGCGATCCGTGAGGTGCAGGCGAAACTTCCGCCGAAGAAGCGCTTCGACACCAACCGGATCATGCTGTACGTGTGGCCGACCAGTGAGCTCACCGGCGACGAGCTGAACACGGTCGCGCAGCGCGTGCAGCCGTCGACGGCGGGCGCGGGTCTCGAAGAGGTCCAGTTCCTCGGCAGGCAGCGCGACCGCGTGACCGGGGACGTCGCCGAGGTCGCCGTGCGAATCGGCTACGACGTCAGCGGCGGCGTGCAGATGTCGCTGTCCGAGCCCACGACCGAGCCGATCCTGCCGCTCGACGACTACCGCCAGAACGTCCTGCGGGCCCGGCGCCGCGACACGGTGTACCCGTACGAGCTGACCAAGATGCTCGGTTCGTTCATCGAGTACGACATGGACGACAGCAACACCCTCGTCCCGGTCGACCGGCCGAAGGGACGCAACAAGGCGGCGATCGTCGCCGGTGTGGTCACCACGCCGACCGAGCGTCACCCGGAGGGCGTCAAGCGGGTCGTTCTGCTGGGCGACCCGACGAAGGCGCTCGGCGCGCTGTCGGAGCCGGAGTGCTCGCGGGTGATCGCGGCGCTCGACCTCGCCGAACGGCTGCGAGTCCCGCTGGAGTGGTACGCGCTCTCGGCCGGTGCGCGGATCTCGATGGAGTCCGGCACCGAGAACATGGACTGGGTCGCGGCCGCGCTCAAGCGGATCGTGCACTTCACCCAGGACGGCGGCGAGATCAACATCGTCGTGGCCGGGATCAACGTCGGCGCCCAGCCGTACTGGAACGCCGAAGCGACGATGCTCATGCACACCAAGGGAATCCTGGTGATGACGCCGGATTCCGCGATGGTGCTGACCGGCAAGCAGTCACTCGACTTCTCCGGTGGCGTCTCGGCCGAGGACAACTTCGGCATCGGCGGCTACGACCGCGTCATGGGCCCGAACGGCCAGGCGCAGTACTGGGCGCCGAACCTCGCCGCGGCCCGCGACGTGCTGATGTCGCACTACGACCACACCTACGTGGCGCCGGAGGAATCCGGTCCGCGCAAGGCGATCACCACCGACCCCGTCGACCGCGACGTGTCGTCGTTCCCGCACGCGGCCGTCGACAGCGACTTCACCACGGTCGGGCAGATCTTCTCGCGTGAGGCCAACCCTGACCGCAAGAAGCCGTTCGACATCCGCACCGTGATGCGCGCGCTGTCGGACCAGGACCACCCGGTGCTGGAACGCTGGCCGGGTATGGCCGACGCGGAGACCGCGGCCGTGCAGGACGTGCACCTCGGTGGACGGCCGGTGTGCCTGCTGGGCATCGAGTCGCGTTCGGTGCCGCGCCGCGGCTTCCCGCCCACCGACGGCCCGGACACCTACACCGCGGGCACCTTGTTCCCGCGGTCGTCGAAGAAGGCGGCGCGGGCCATCAACGCGGCCAGCGGCAACCGGCCGCTGGTGGTGCTGGCGAACCTGTCCGGCTTCGACGGCTCGCCGGAGTCGATGCGGAAACTCCAGCTGGAGTACGGCGCGGAGATCGGCCGGGCGATCGTCAACTTCAAGGGCCCGATCGTGTTCACCGTGATCTCGCGGTACCACGGCGGCGCGTTCGTGGTCTTCTCGAAGGCGCTGAACCCGAACATGACCGTGCTGGCGCTGGAAGGCTCGTTCGCCTCCGTACTCGGCGGCGCGCCGGCCGCGGCGGTCGTGTTCGCCGGTGAGGTCAACGCGCGGACCGCGGCGGACCAGCGGGTGCGGTCGCTGTCGGAGAAGCTCAGCGGGGCGACCGGCGCCGAACGCGCCGCGCTGGCCGCGGAACTGGCCGACGTCCGTTCTTCGGTGCGGGCCGAGAAGCTGGGCGCGGTCGCGACCGAGTTCGACGGCGTGCACAGCATCGAGCGCGCGGTGAAGGTCGGTTCGGTGGACGCGATCATCAGCGCCGCCGAGATGCGGCCACGCATCATCGAAGCGATCGAGCGAGGCCTCGCGAAGTAGTAGTACTTAAGTGCAATGAAGGGGCCTTTCATAGCAAAATTTGCTATGAAAGGCCCCTTCATCTCACGGGACGGAGGGCGGTTCAGAGGGCGGTTCCCCGAAGTCCTCCGGAGCGATCTTGTCCAAAGCCGCCCGGAACTCCTCGACCTCCCGCTCCTGCTCGACCGGGTCCGACGGCACCGACGGCAGTTCCGCGTCGGGCCCGGAGCCCACGATCTCGACCCGCACCGAAGCGACCTCCAGCACCGAGTCGGCCACCTCGATCCCGACGCCAGCACGCAACCCGATCGCGACCGCGTCGCTCGGCCGGGCCGAGACGCGGATGCCGGAATCGAGCACGAGGTCGGCGAAGAAGATGCCGTCCCGCAGCGCGGTGACCTCGACCCCGGTGACCCGGTGCCCGAACGACTCGACCACCTTGCCGATCAGTTCGATCGTGCCCGGCCGGGGCAACCGGATCTTCTCCTGCGCGAGCGCCACCGCACTCGCCTCGGGGCCGCCGATCGTGATCGCCAGCCAGCGGCGTTCGCCCTGCCGTTCCCGCAGCAGCATCACCGGTGCCGCTTCCGGAGCCAGGACTGCCATCCCCTCTACGTCCATCGGGATCATGCGCGGTACCTCATTCCCTCGGTCGGACGGTGTCGTCCGCGAGCGCCTTGTCCGCCGCCATTTCCGACAGGGCGGGCTGATCGCGACGCTGGAACGGTGTCGAGTGCCCCTCGGCGCGCAGCCGGGGGACCATATGGGGGTAGTGGAGTTCGAACGCCGGCCGTTCGGACCGGATCCTCGGCAGATCGAGGAAGTTGTGCCGGGGAGGCGGACAGGTCGTCGCCCACTCCAGGGAGTTCCCGTGTCCCCACGGGTCGTCGACGTCGACGACCTCCCCGAACCGGTAGCTGCGGACGACGTTCCAGAGGAACGGCAGCACCGACACGCCCAGCAGGAACGCGCCGATCGTGGAAATCGTGTTGAGCGTGGTGAATCCGTCCGAGGTGAGGTAGTCGGCGTAACGGCGCGGCATGCCTTCGCTGCCGAGCCAGTGCTGGACGAGGAACGTCGTGTGGAAGCCGATGAACGTGGTCCAGAAATGCCATTTCGCGAGCCGCTCGTCGAGCATCCGGCCGGTCATCTTGGGGAACCAGAAGTAGATCCCGGCGAAGGTGGCGAACACGATGGTGCCGAACAGCACGTAGTGGAAGTGCGCGACCACGAAATAGCTGTCGTGCACGTGGAAATCGATCGGCGGGGCGGCGAGGATGATCCCGGTCAGCCCGCCGAGCAGGAACGTCACCATGAACCCGACCGACCACAGCATCGGCGACTCGAAGGTCAGCTGCCCCTTCCACATGGTGCCGATCCAGTTGAAGAACTTGATCCCGGTCGGCACCGCGATGAGGAACGTCATGATCGAGAAGAACGGGAGCAGGACGGCACCGGTGGCGAACATGTGGTGCGCCCACACCGCGATCGACAGCGCGGTGATCGCGATCGTCGCGAACACCATGGTCTTGTAGCCGAACAACGGTTTCCGGCTGAACACCGGGACGATCTCGGTCACGATGCCGAAATACGGCAACGCGACGATGTAGACCTCCGGATGGCCGAAGAACCAGAACAGGTGCTGCCACAGGATCACCCCGCCGTTGGCCGGGTCGAAGACGTGCGCACCCAGCCGTCTGTCGGCTTCCAGCGCGAACAGCGCGGCGGTGAGGATCGGGAACGCGATCAGGATCAGGATCGTGGTGAAGAGGATGTTCCAGGTGAACAGCGGCAGCCGCCACATGGTTATCCCCGGAGCGCGCAGGCAGAGGATCGTCGTGATCATGTTGACCGCGCCGAGAATCGTCCCCAGCCCGGACACGATCAGGCCCATGATCCACAGATCGGCGCCGACTCCCGGCGCGTGCATGGCGGTGGAGAGCGGCGTGTAGGCCGTCCAACCGAAGTCGGGTGCTCCGCCCGGCGTGACGAACGAGGTGAGCGTCATCGTGCCGCCGAAGAGGTACAGCCAGTAGGAAAACGCGTTCAGTCGCGGGAACGCGACGTCCGGTGACCCGATCTGCAACGGCAGGATGTAGTTGGCGAAGGCGAACAGGTTCGGGGTCGCGTACAGCAACAACATGATCGTGCCGTGCATGGTGAACAGCTGGTTGTACTGCTCCTGCGAGAGGAATTGCAGCCCCGGCCTGCCGAGTTCGCCGCGCATCAGCAGCGCCATGAACCCGCCGACGAGGAAGAACGCGAACGAGGTGCCGAGATAGAGCAGGCCGATCGTCTTGTGATCGGTGGTGCGGACGACGCTGAGGAATACGCCGCCCTTGGGGCCGCGGCTCCTGCCGCCGAACCGGACGGCCTGCGGTTTGTGCGTTGTCCTCACTGCGGTCACGGCGACTCCCAGCATGACGGCACACTCTCGGGAAGCTGGTACCCCTCCAGGAGAGTCCCTACACGCGGGCTTTTCAAGGGCTACCCGAGTAGAGACTCCAGGTGATCGGCCGCCGTCGCGGCCCCGCCGTGGCAGACGACGGCGTCCACGCGCGCCAGCAGCGCCATCTGGGGTACCCGCGGCACCACCAGCACCGTGTCCCCCACCGTTCCCACGGCGGCGTCGGCGTTCGCGGTACCGAGGGTGACGAACACCATCGGCAGCGCGGGATCGAGCCTGTCCCACGGGAAGTCACCGGTGGGCGTGCGGCCGCCGATCGACGGCCCGACCAGCCTGACCCGTTTCGGCAGCGCGACCGGGCCGAGCAGTTCCCGGGTGGTGAAGGCGCGCACGCCGTGCGGGGACATCCTGGGGTCGGCGACGAGGCCGCCCGCGATGGCCTGCTGGTCGGCGACCACCACCTGCGGGCGGAACCGGCCGATCGCGGCGCGGACCCCGCGCGCCGTCGCCGGCGAGCGGTGTCACGAAGAGGAACCGGCTCACTCGACCCTCGCCGTCTCGCGCGAGTGTTCGCGGACCCAGCCCAGAATCAGCTCCGACAGGTCGCCGACGTGGAACTTCGTGTCCCGCTCGATCCCGGCGTCGTCCAGGCCGTATTCCTTGAGCATTCCCGCAGCATCGCGGTGATATCGGCCAGCACGGTCTCAGTGGTCATCTTCGTTCTCCGTCCAAGCCACGACGTAGTCCTTCGCCGGGGTGGCGATCATGGTGTGCCACACCGGATACCGGACGCCGCCCACCTCGACGGTGAGCCGCTCGTCGTCCACGCCGACGACGGTGAACCCGAGCAGGCCGGTACGGAGCCGTTTCGCGACGGCTTCCTTCGCGGCCCAGAATCTGGTGACCCACAAGGCTTCCGGCTCACCGAGGAGCACTAGCTCGTCCTCCGTGAGGGCGGCGGAAACCGGGCGGTCTTCGACGGCCTCGACGTCGATCCCGCACGGCCCAGGCCGGGCGATGGCGACGCCGAGCGTGTCCCGATTGGCGATCGAGACGGTGAGCGCGGGCAGCTCCCGGCCATAGGCACCTGAGACGACCGGCGCGCCCGAGGGATCGTTCCCGATCCGGAGTTCGGCGGGGAAGATGGCACCTTCGCCGTCCTGCCAAAGCATCCGGCGCACGGCGTCCTTCGCGGCGATCCGGCCGAGCAGCCAAGCGTGTTTCCGGCGCGACGGCTGCTCCGAATACAGCTGTCTTTCGTCACCGGCCAGCAGGTTCCGCATGGTCAGGTCCCGCGTCGCCAGATCCGGCCACTGTTCACGGACCAGCGCCCAGCCGCCAGGCCGCTCTTCGGACAGCGTGGCACGCTCGGGCCGCCGGTCCACCGCCCGGATCGCCGGATTGCTGTCGAACCGGCGATCGCGCCAGCCGTCGACCTCCGCCCAGACCCGGCCGCCGCGGATCAGCTGGACGTCCGCTTCGAGTTCCTCGTCGGTGACGGAGACGACGCGAACGACGCAGTCGAGCCACTCCCCCGGCACGGGATGCTCACCGTAGAACCGGATCCGCCGCATCCCCACCGGGAACACCGTGGTGCGGCCGGGAAGCCGGGACATGATCCAGTACCCGAGCAGCTGACCGGCGTTGTCCAGCAGCGCACCCGGTGCCTCCGGCGTCCGCAGCACCCCGCGCACATGCCGCTCCCCCACCGCGACCAGTTCCGTGACACCCTGGAACTTCGGCCCCTGGAACATCCAGCGCTCGGTGTAGAGCTGTTCCGCGAGCAGCTCCGGAACCTGCTCCTCGGCGGCCGGGAACGTCCACGGTGCGGGTGAATCGGCGGGGAATCCGCCGTCCAGTTCGATGACGGCCCGGGAGTACTCGCCCAAGGACACGCTGACCCGGGAAGCGCTCTGGGGCACCACGTTCACCGGCACGTCCAGCGCGGGGGTCGCCGCGATCCACTGGTTCAGCCGGACGTCCTCCAGCGCGATCGCACGTCTGTCCAGCGCCGCCTGTTCGGCGAATTCCATCAGATGCCCGATCACCGTCGTCGCGGGCACGACCGGCCACGCGTCGGCGGGGTCCGCACCGGGCGGCTGTTTGAAGAAGCAATGGTCGAGCAGATACGGCATCGTCTCGACGGAGACCCGGAGTTCGGTGCGCAACGGCCGGAGCCGAGGCGCCGACCTGGCGGCGAACAGTTCAGCCGCCAGGCCGGCGGTGTCGGCCAGCAGCCCGGAGAACTCGGCTGCCAGCGGGTTCCGGTCCCCGGTTTTGTCCAAAGTGGACGCCTTGGCCGCGTCGGGCCGGAAGCCGCGCCGGGCGCTCGCGTCGAGTGACACCAGCGCGCCACCGAGGTCGAGGCGGATCGCCCGGCCACGCTGACCGCCGCCTTGGCCTGGCAAGGCTTCGAACGCAGGATCGGCGCCGTCGGCCCACAACGCCGTGGCGACCCGCAGCAGCTGCGGAAGGCCCGGCCGGTGCGCGGAATGAGCGGCGACGACGAGGTGTTCGCGGTCGTGCAGGGTGTTCCCGATCAGCGAGCCGATTTGTCCCGCGCCCGTCTGCACGAACGCGCGGAACCCGGCCGCGTACATGTTCTCGACGAGACCACGGAACCGCACCGGCTCCAGCAGATGCCGGACGAACAGGTCACGCAGTTCCGCCGCCGCCGCCGGGTAGTGCCCGCCCGTGGTGGCCGACCAGACCGGGATTTTCGCCGGGTGCAGGGTGTAGTGCTCGGCCGCCTCGCGGATCGGGCCGAGATACGGTGCCAGCATCGGGGTGTGGAACCCGGACCGGAACGGCAGAACCTGGGAGATCACCCCGTCGGCGCGGAATCCGCGGACGAAACCGTCGACGGCCTCCGAAGGCCCGCAGATCATCGACTGGTTCGGCGCGTTGTCGTGGGAAACGACCACTTCGGACTGTCCTTTGAGGACATCGGTGACCGCGGACGCGGCCGCGCCGATCACCGCGAAGGCCAGCCCAGGCACCTTGAGCGCGTCGGGATCGAAGAACGCCAGGAAGGCGTCGACCTCTTCGCCGGCGTGGATCCCGGCCACCGCCATGGCGGTCCACTCCCCCAGGCTGTGCCCGGCGAGCGCGTCCGGGGTGACGCGCAGCCGTCGCAACACCGTGTCGAGCAGTCTGCCGAGTTGGAAGACGCCCTTGCCGTGCCTGCCGACGTCGCCGACCGTGACGTCCGGTGAGTCCCAGCGCACGCCGAAATGCCGGGCGATGTCGTCGGCGTGGGCCTCGAATTCGTTCTCCAGGCCGGGGAACACGAACGCGAGCTTGCCGCCGCCCGGCCCGAGCAGCGGTTCGGGGACGAACCAGAGGTCGTTGCGGCCACGCCAGGGTCTGCCCTTCGCGACCACCTTGCGAGTCAGCGCGAGCCGTTTGGGCGTCGGGTCGACCAGGCCGAGGCGGACCCGGCCTCGGCCGGTGTCGGCGGTGCTCAGGAGGTCGTCCCGGTCGAGCTGGCAGCCCATTTCGGCGATGGTCGGCGCGGACAGCCGCAGCACCCGTTCGGGTTCGCGGACCGCGACGCCCGCGCGCGTCGCGGCCTGTTCCAGTACGACGTGGGCGTTGATCCCGCCGAAGCCGAACGCGTTGACCCCGGCCCGCCGCACCGGCCGCCGGTCGTCGGTCTCCCAGGCCTTCGCGGCGTCGAGTGTCTCGAACCGGGTCGCGGCCAGCGCCGGATGCGGTTCCTCGCAGTGCAGTGTCGGCGGCAGAACCCCGTGGTACACGGCCAAAGCGGCCTTGACCAGCCCGGCGACGCCCGCCGCGGGCATGGTGTGCCCGATCATCGACTTGACCGAGCCGAGTACCGCCGTCGGCTCGTCCGCCGTCCCGAAGACCTCCGCGATCGTCGCGAGTTCGGCGGCGTCGCCCGCCGGGGTGGCCGTCCCGTGCGCTTCGAGCAGCCCGATGGACGCCGGATCCATCCCCGCCGCGGTCCAGGCCTGCCGCACCGCGCGGACCTGACCGGCACTGTCCGGAGTGGACAGTCCGGCGGTCCGGCCGTCACTGGCCACGCCGGTCCCGGTGACGACGGCGTAGACCCGGTCGCCGTCCCGTTCGGCGTCCGCGAGCCGCTTCAGCACGACGACCCCGGTGCCCTCGCCGATCAGCACCCCGTCCGCGTCCCGGTGGAACGGCCGGATCCGCTGACTCCGCGACAAGGCACCGAGCTGGGAGAACACACTCCAGAAGGTGACGTCGTGGCAGTGGTGCACGCCGCCTGCCAGCACCACGTCGCATCGCCCGGTTGCCAGTTCGCGCACGGCGTGGTCGACGGCGACGAGCGAGGAAGCGCAGGCGGCGTCCACCGTGTACGCGGGTCCGCGCAGATCGAGCCGGTTCGCCAGCCGGGAGGCGGCGAGGTTGGGCACGAGGCCGGTCGCGGCGTCGGGAGCTTCGGGGCCGAGCCGGTCGATGAAGGCCTGGCGGAGTTCCTCCAGCCGCTCAGCGCCGAGTTCCGGCATCAGCTCGCCGAGCGTGCGGACGACCTGGGCGGCGGTCCGGACCCGCTGGTCGAGCCGCACCAGACCGGGTGTGAGGTAGCCGCCGCGGCCGAGGATGACCCCGGCCCGCTGCCGATCGGCGGGCAGCCGGTGCTCGCCGCCGGCGTCGGCGACGGCCTGCGCGGCCACCCGCAGCGCGATCAGCTGGTCGGGTTCGGTGCCCGGGATCGAGGACGGCATCACGCCGAAGCCGGTGACGTCCACCTCGGCCAGTTCACCGACGAAACCACCGCGACGGCAGTAAAGCCGGTCCGCCCGGGGTTCCGCGTCAGGCTGGTAGAAAGCCGGATCCCGGCGGTCGGCCGGGACCTCGGTGATCGCGTCGGTCCCGTCGACGATGTTGCGCCAGTAACTTTCGAGATCGGGAGCGCCGGGGAAGAGCACCGACATCCCGACGATCGCGATCGGGGGCGTTTCAGCCACCGGTCACCACCCCGACGCGGTATAGGTGACGGCCTCCAGCGCATCGCCGCGGCTCGTGACTTCGGCGAGCACTCGCCGGTCACCGAAGTCCACAGTGGACACCGGTACGCCTGCTGCGAGCAGGACCGGGTGCGTCGCGATGAGAAGATCCGCCGTACCGGTCGACATTGAGGCATCGGCACCACGTAGCGACTTACCCACGGAAAGCCTCCGAGCACACGGAAGAGTGATTTGGTTACCGGGCGTACTTAAACGCAGGCGGCGCTTCACGTCAATACTCGACGGTAGGGTTTCCGGTCACAGGAACCGGATGGCGGTACGCCGACCTCCGAAAGGCGAAGATCGTCGCGGGCATTTGGCGTTCCGGATACACGGCGGACATCCCCCGCGCCGGGTTTTCCGCAGCAGCAGGGAAGAACAGTCAACGACCAGGTGACCCAAACATCCGATAAGCCATCCGGCCTGTTACCCGGAGTTCACCATTCCGCTTTGGGCAGAACCACCGGAAATGGTGGTCCTGCCGCCATTCCGGGGAATTGACGGCGATTCGCCCTATCGTCGGTATCGCGCCGACAGCCCTTTCGGTATCACGCGCGATTAACGAGCCGTTCACGGAGAAACGTGAAGGGACTCACCGGGATTTCGCATTCCGGACCGCCAGTGCCAGCAGCGCCGCGGCCGGACCGGCGAGCCGTCGCCCGGCTGGCCACACCGCGCGCAGTTCCCGGCCGAAGTCGACCCCCTCGACCGCGACCGGGACGAGCCTGCGGTCGGCGACGTCCCTGGCGACGTCGAGTTCGCTGATCACCGCTGGTCCGGCTCCCGCGATCACCGCGTTGCGGACCGCGGAGGCGGACCCCAGTTCCAGCAACGGTTTCGCCGGGCCGACGCCGGCCTTGCGCAAGGCGGTGTCGACGGTTTCCCTGGTCCCGGAACCCGGTTCGCGGACCACCAGCGGCGTGATCGCCAGTTCGGCCGCGGTCAGCGGACGGCGCCTGCGCGCCCACGGGTGGCTTCCGGCCACGACGAGGGCGAGGCGATCGGTGGCGACCCGTTTCGACGAAAGACCGGGCAGCGCGCCGGGCGACTCGACGAACCCGAGGTCGACCTTGCCGTCCCTGGCCAGTTCGGCGGCCTGGTCGGAGTTCGTGACCTCCAACCCGAGGTACAGCCCCGGATTTTCCCGTTTGAGCTCACCGATCCAGCCCGGCACCAGATGTTCGGCCAGCGTCATGCTCGCCGCGACGCGGAGTTGCGCCTCGTGCTGGGTGCGCAGCGCTTCCGCGCCGTCGAGGAGACCGTCCAGTTCGGACAGGACGCGGTGCGCCCAGCCCGCGATGACCCGGCCGTCGGGGGTGAGCGCGGATCCCCTCCGCGTCCGGTCGACCAGCACCAGCCCGAGCCGTCGCTCGACGGTGGACAGTCGTTTGCTCGCCGACGGCTGCGCGATCCCGAGCCTGGCCGCGGCCTGCCCGATACTGCCGAGTTCGTCGACGAGCACGAGCAGGCGCAGGGAGTCCAGATCGGGTGTGGTCATAGCCGAAGTCTATGACCTACCCCTCGCGTTCCCGGCTACCGAGGCCACCCCGTCCAGGCGAAGCTCGAATCATGAGCACCACGCACGCGAGACCGACGAAGCCCTACTTGACCGCGCTGGCCATCACGGGCGCCGGAGTGGCCGTCGCCTACTTGGCGGGCACCGCGTTCCCCGTCGTCAGCGCGCTCACCATCGCCGTCGTGCTCGGCATCCTCACCGGCTCGCTGCCCGCGCTGTCGGACGAGACCCGGAAAGCGATCTCCGGCGTCACCAAGAAGCTGCTCCGCGCCGGTGTCGTGCTGCTGGGTCTTCAACTCTCGCTCCCCTCGGTGCTGGCGCTCGGCCCCGGCACCCTGCTCGCCGTCGTGCTCACGGTGGGCATCACGTTCCTCGGCACGATCGGCCTCGGCAGGCTCCTCGGCGTGCCGCGTGGCCTGGCGATGCTGGTCGCGACCGGGTTCTCGATCTGCGGCGCGTCGGCCATCGCCGCCATGGAAGGCGTCGTCAAGCGGAAGGATTCGGACGTCGCGACCGCGGTCGCGCTGGTCACCCTCTACGGCGGGCTCGCCATCGCGGCCATCCCGCTGTTCGGCGGCTGGCTGGGCCTCGACGCGGTCCGGATCGGCGAATGGGCCGGGCTCAGCGTGCACGAGGTCGCGCAGGTCGTCGCCGCGGCCACCCCCGCGGGCAGCGCCGCGGTCGCGGTCGCCATCGTGATCAAGCTCAGCCGCGTGGTCCTGCTGGCGCCGATGGTCGCGGCGGTCGGCGTATGCGAACGCCACCGTCCCGCCGACGGGAAGCGGCCGCCGCTGGTCCCGCTGTTCGTCCTCGGCTTCCTCGCGATGGCCGCCGTGCGCAGCACCGGGATCATGCCGGATTTCGCGCTCGACCTCGCCAAGATCGCCTGCACGCTACTGCTGGCCGGGGCGCTGTTCGGGCTCGGCTGCGCGGTGCGGATCGGCACGCTGATCCGCACCGGCGGGCGAGCCCTGCTTCTCGGCCTGCTCTCCACGCTGCTGGTCGGGACGACCGCGCTGGTCACGCTGACCGTGCTCGGCTGAGGACGCCCGCCGCGAGCAGCGCGAGCACCCCACCGGCGACCATCGCGGCCGGGACGGAGACCGAGTCGACGACGATCCCGCCGAGCAGCGCGCCCACCGAAAGGGTCGCCTGGAACGACGAGGTGAACAGCACCGACGCCGCTTCGGGTGTCTCCGGCGCCGCTTTCGCGAACCATGTTCCCGAACAGACCGGGACCGCTCCATAGGCGAAGCCCCAGATCACCAGCAGCACGAGCGCGCCCGCTTTCGAATCGCCGAGAAACGGCAACGCCAGTGCCGCGAGGCCGATCAGACCGGCGGCGGTGAGGAAGGTCAGCCGGAGGTCGCGGGCGATCGCCGCGCCCGCGACGAAATTGCCCGCGACCCCGGCGGTGCCGTAGACGAGCAGGAAGACGGTGATCGACTCCGGGCTCACCTGAGTCACCTGGCGCAGGAGCGGCGTGATGTAGGTGTAGGTCCCGAAGTGGGCGAGCACGACCAGCACCGTGACCAGCAGGCCGCGCCGGGTCGCCCGCCCGCGCGTCATCTCGCGCAGGACGCCGAACCGGGTGGCGCCCGCCGACTGCAGCGGAGGCAGTGAGAGGGCCAGTGCGGCGAGGACGCCGATCGTGAAGACGGCCATCACGGCGAACGCCGCTCGCCAGCCGAACAGTTCGCCGACGAACGTCCCCGCCGGTACTCCCAGAATGGAGCCGAGCGGCACGGCCGAGAAGATCACCGCGGTCGCCTTGCCCGCCCGTTCGGGGCCGACCAGTCGCGCGGCGAGCCCGGAGCCGATCGCCCAGAACGCGCCGATCACCAGCCCGACCAGGACACGCGAGACCAGCACCGCCCAGTAGGCCTGCGCGGTCGCCGCGAGGACGTCGGCCAGTGCCAGCACCACCATCAGCGCGCACAGCGGGCCGCGCCGGTCGAGCCGTCCGGCGGCGACGGTGACGGCCGGGGCGGCGAGCGCGGCGAGGAAACCGGGCAGGGTCATGGTCAGGCCCGCCGTCCCCGGCGTGATCCGGAAGTCCTCGCCGATCGGGGTCAGGAGGCCGATCGGCAGGATCTCCGTGGTGACGAGGGAGAAGATCCCCAGTGTCACCGCGAGGACGGCGAGCCATCCCTTCAGCGGGATCCGGGCGGAGGTGTCGAGGGCCGGGGTGATCATGTGCCCCAGCCCATCACCGCGCGGACACCGCGGTCTGGCGGAATCGCGACGTGGATGTGGGGCTGACTAGCTGCGGGAGCTGAAGGGGACTTTCCCCGCATCAGATGAGACGAAAGCGTCCCTCACCGCGTCGCATGAGGCGAAGGGCCCCTTCAGCCCGCGCCGGTGCGAGTGGATGTGGGGCTAACTCCGGGATCGCTGGGTCACGACGATGCAGCCGACCACGATCAGCGCCGTCACCGGCGCGGCGGGCGGAAGGTGCTCACCGAGCAGCAGGACCGCCCAGATCAGCGTCAGCAGCGGCTGGGCCAGCTGAAGCTGACTCGCCCGCGCGACACCGATCTCGGCCATTCCGCGGTACCAGACGAAGAACCCGCCGAACTGCGAGATGAGCGCGACGTACAGCAGGCCGATGATCGCCTCGCCGCCGACGTGCAGTGGTTCGGTCGCCGCGCCGAAGACGGTGAGCGCGGCGGTGACCGGCAGCGCGAGGACGAGCGCCCAGGCGATCACCTGCCAACCCGGCATCTCTCTGGCCAGCCTGCCGCCTTCCGCGTATCCGAACGCGCACAGCACGAGCGCGGCGAACAGGAACAGGTCCGCTGTGGACAGTCCGCCGCCGCTCTGGCTCACGGTGAACACCACCACCGCGAGCGCGCCCACCCCGGCGGCGAGCCAGAACCGGCGGGACGGCCGGTGCCCGGTGAGCCTCGACGAGACGACGGCGGTGGCCAGCGGCAGCATCCCGATCACCACCGCGGAATGCGCCGTCGACGACGTCTGCAGGGCGAGCGTGGTCAGGGTGGGGAACCCGAGGACGCAGCCGATCGCGACCACGGCCAGGCCGCGCCATTGCTCGCGTTCCGGCAACGGGACCCGGAAGGCGCGCAGGATGGCGGCGGCGACCAGCGCGGCCAGCACGCACCGCGCGCCGGTGGCGGTCCACGGGCCGAAGCCCTTGAGCGTCCAGACGGTGGCGGGGAACGTGAACGAGAAGGCGAAGACACCCAGCGCCGCCAGCACGGTCCCGGAGCGGACCGCTACTGCCCGATCCGCGATAGCGCTATCATCCAGTCTCATGTCCGATGGTAGCAGCGTCACCAGCCTGGTAACACAGCTGAGGTCCGAGCTTGAGCGCTATCCGATCGAAGGAAAGCTCCCGTCCAGCCGCGAGCTCGTCCGGCAGCTGAAAGTGAGCCCGGTGACGGTGTCACGCGCCATCGCCGCACTGGCCGCCGAAGGCCTGGTGATCGCCCGCCCCGGCGCCGGCGTCTTCCGTGCCCCGCCGCCGCGCGAGGTGGTGGTGTCCGGTGACGTGTCGTGGCAGGAAGTGGCACTGAGTTCGCAGGCCGGTATCCGCGCGATCGACGCGACCGGGGTGCTCGCCGCGCTGAGCGACCCGCCGTCGGGGGTCATCGACCTCAACGGCGGCTACACCCATCCCAGCCTGCAACCGGAACGCGAACTCGCGGCGGCGTCGGCCCGCGCGGGACGCCGTCCCGGCGCGTGGGCCCGGCCGCCGATCTGCGGCCTGCCGGAACTGCGGGCCTGGTTCGCCCGCGACATCGGCAGTCCGGTGAACGTCGAGAACGTGCTGGTCACCGCGGGCGGTCAGAGCGCGCTGACCACGGCACTGCGCGCGCTCGGCGCCCCTGGCGCGCCGGTGCTGGTGGAATCCCCGACCTACCCGGGGATGCTGGCCATCGCGAGGGCTTCGGGGCTGCGGCCGGTTCCGGTGCCGATCGACCGCGACGGCGTCCGGCCCGAACTGCTCGCGGACGCCTTCCGCGACACCGGCGCCCGGCTGTTCGTCTGCCAGCCCGCGTTCCAGAACCCGACCGGCGCGGTCCTGTGCGCCGAACGCCGGGCCGAGGTCCTGCGGATCGCCCGTGACGCGGGCGCTTTCGTCATCGAGGACGACTTCGCGCGGCTGATGGCGCATCCCGGCAGCCCCGCTCCCCCGCCGCCGCTCGTGACCGACGACCCCGACGGTGTCGTGGTGCACATCCGGTCGCTCACGAAACCGGCGTCGCCGAGCCTGCGGATCAGCGCGCTGGCCGCCCGCGGCCCGGCACTGGAACGGCTGCGCGGTCTCCACGCCGTCGAGAGCTTCTTCGTGCCCCGGCCGTTGCAGGAAACCGCGCTGGAGCTGGTGAGTTCTCCCGCCTGGGCACGCCATCTGCGGACACTCGCCGCCGCCTTGCGGGAACGCCGCGACGTCGCCGTCTCCGCACTGCGGGAGTTCGTGCCGTCCTGGAAGGCCGTCCCGGTCCCGACCGGTGGCTACCACCTGTGGCAGCCGTTGCCCGGTTTCGCCGACGAAGTGACGCTGACCAGCGCCGCTTTCCGCGCCGGAGTAGCGGTCACACCCGGCAGACTCTACTTCGCGGCCGAGGCGCCGGGACCCTATCTGCGCCTGAGCTACGTCAGCGCCACGACCGGCACGCAGGTGCGGGACGGCATCCGGCGACTTTCCCAGGCATATCAAGAGATCTCGGGCTAGGCCGTGCTGCCCGCGCGGCACGTTAGTTGTGCTCGTACTATCGCGCACGGAGGCGAATGACAGGCATGACACAGCCGGCGGCGGAGCCGCACGAATCACCCGGCAGGCTCTGGGAACTCCTCGACGACGGCCAGCGCAAGGCGCTGCGCGCCGAGGCCGAACTGCGCCGGTACCCGGCCGGGACGGTGATCATCCGCGAAGGCGACCGGTCGGACTGGGTCCTGATCCTGATGACCGGGCGGGTCAAGATCACCTCGGTGTCCACCGGCGGTTACGACGCCGTGCTTGCCGTCCGCGACCCGGGCGACATCATCGGTGAGATGGCGTCGATGGACGGCAGTCTGCGTTCGGCAACGGCGGTCGCCGTCGAACCGGTCACCGGGCTGTGGCTGTCCGCGCGGGCGTTCAATTCCGTGCTCCGCGAGCAGCCCGGCATCTCCGTGGTCCTGCTCCGGATCATCACCTCCCGGTTGCGCTACGCCAACTCACGCCGCACCGAATTCGGCGACAGCACCGCCGCCGAACGCATCGCCGCGATCCTGGTCGATCTGGCCGAGCGGTACGGCGTCCCCGTCCCCGACGGAACCCTGATCGCGCTGAGGATCAGCCAGCGCGACCTGGCGGGACTCGCGTCCGCGTCACGGGAAGCCGTCGCACGGACACTGCGGACCTTGCGCACCGACGGGCTGCTCAGCACCGGGCGGCAACGGCTGGTCGTCCGGAGCCTGAAGGACCTCAGGCAGCTGGCACCCGACGACCACTGAGCCGCCACGGCCACGCCGAAGTGCCGTTCCACGCCTGGCCCGCCGTCATGCGGCGATTCCGGCGGTCCGGCGGCGGAGCAGAGTGCGATGCCGTTCCACCCGCGCGCCGAAGCGGGTGAGCATCTCGCGCACGACCGGATCACCCGGGTCGAACATGATCCGGTCACGGAACAGGCCGCGCAGTTCGGTGGCCAACGGCTCGGCGAGGTCGCCGTGGACCTTGAGGATCGCCAGCGAGACAAGGCCGGTCCGATCCTTGTTCCAGCCGGCGACATCGACCCGCTCCGGCGCCTTCCGGAACCACCGGACGGCCTGTGCGACGGACCCCGCGACACCCTGGCACAGCATCTCGAGCAGCCGAATCGGCACCAGCGCGATCCCAAGGAGCAGATAGATCGGGAACTCGGCGAGTGCTTGCAGGACGACCACCACGCCGAACAGTCCGGTGGCCACCTTGTTCACGGGTACGTCCTCGCGGTCGTCGGGCAAGTCCTTGAGATACAGCGTCCAGTCCGCGGTGATCTTGTAGTGCCGGTAGCCGCCCTTGAGCGCCGCGAACGGCTGTACCCACCGGCGCCACGGCGCGAAACGGCGATTGATCTCCCACTCACGCCCCTCGGGATCGATCACCTTCATTCGGCCCTCCCCTTCCGATGTCGCACCGTGGCCGGCTGAAGAGACTTTGACAGGGAACGCTCGCTTGTTCTGCGTCACCTGACACAGAACGCGAAACCCGGGTTGTACGCGCCTTGTACGACCGGGAAGGACTCTGATGCCCCGTCATCCGGAAACGAATCCAGGACGGAGTACTCCCGTGAAGATCTCTCGCGTCGCACAGGGCCTGTTCGCGGCCCTCGTCGCCATCGCGGCGGTCGGCGCCTCTCCTGCACTCTCTCTCGCCGCACCCGCCGCGACCGCCGCCGTTGGAAACACGGTGGTGTACAAAGAGAAAACAGAAGGTTACGACTGCTTCAGAATCCCCGCCGTCGTCAAGGCGAACAACGGCGAACTGCTCGCGTTCGCCGAGGCTCGCAAGGGCGGCTCCACCTTCTGCAACGACAGCGGCGACATCGACCTCGTCGTGAAACGCTCGGCCGACAACGGGAAGAGCTGGAGCGCCTCGAAGGTCGTCATCGAAGGTTTCGGTGACACCAAAGGAAACCCGGCACCGATCGTGATCCCGTCAACCGGGCGGATCGTGCTGCTCTCAGTGATGGAATGCGTCAAGAATCCTGACTGCAACCGGATTCCGCGTGTCTCGCTCAGCGACGACCACGGCAGGACGTGGACCGCGCCCAAGGTGCTCACCACGCAACTCGGGTTCAGCGCCGCGCCGGCCTGGCTCGCGACCGGCCCGTCCCACGGCATCGTGCTGACCCGCGGCGCGCACGCCGGCCGGATCGTCGCCGGGATGAACTACAGCAACGGGGCCACGCACAGCGGCTCGCTGATCTACAGCGACGACCAGGGCGTCACCTGGAAGCGCGGCGCCACCGACACCCCGGCGACGTCGGCCGCGCTGATCCCACAGGAGATCAGCGTCACCGAACTGCTCGACGGCCGGGTCTACGCCGCGGCGCGCAACCAGGCCACCAACGGCAACAAATGCCTCGACGGTGGAGCGAAGAACCGCGCGTACGCCATCAGTTCCGACGGCGGCGCGAGCTTCTCGACGAAGTTCACCTTCGAGGAGGACTTGATCACCCCGGTCGTACAGGCCTCGACCGCGCGGATGACCGCCACCGACAAGGCGGGCAAGTACAACCGGATCCTGTTCGCCGCGCCGTCGGTCTGCGACCGCCGCAAGCAACTCGTCGTGCGGTCGTCGTTCGACGAAGGCGCGAACTGGCAGGGCAACTCCGCCGGAACGCTGGTGTGGAGCGGCGACGCCGCGTACTCCGACATGGTCCAGCTGTCCTCGGGTTCGGTCGGTGTGCTGTACGAAGCGGGCCCGGCGGGGAACGCCAACGAGACCATCCGCTTCTCGACCGTCACCGAGACGACGCTCGGCGCCCCGGTGTGCGGCAGCGGATACGGCGTGATCGACTCGGCCCCGCTCGGGACGGCGGGCACGGTTTACCTGTCCTACAACGCTTCCAACGGACAGAACTGTGTCAGCACGATGAAGAGCACGTCCGCGGGCACCGCGACGGCGACGTCGGCCTACCTCGAGGTCCAGGGATCGGCGCGGATCACCGACTCCGGCTCGTTCTCGTGGTTCGCCGGTCCGGTGCGGGCGGCCGCGGCGGACAAATGCGTGAAGTGGGGCGGTTCCGCGGGCGGGATCAAGTACGACAGCCCGTCGGAGCACTGCGGCTGAGCGATGGCGCCCAGCCTGAAGTACATGAAGGCCCCCTTCCTTGCGCCTGGCGCAAGGAAGGGGGCCTTCATGTACTCAAACGCTCACGACTTCGGCGGCCGCAACCGCGGGGAAAGCTTCGTGAGCCCCAGTTTCTCCAACTGCTCCGAAACCTCCGCGAGCCCGGCGTCGAACCGGTCCAGGTCCACCCCACGCTCGGACAGCTCGTCGCGGACGTGCTGCTCGACCTTCGCCCAGTCGTTGCGGTACTTGGTCGCGAGTTCCTTCCACGGCACACCGGCCAGTTCCCCGGCGAGACCCCGATCGTAACCGAGCACACCGCGCTCCATCAGGTACGCGATCCCCGGGTAGCCGAGGTACCCCTGCCAGTACGACCCGTTGTCGTTGGCCGTGATCGAACCCGCGGCCGGATCGTGGCGCACGTCGTAGGTCTTGGCCTTGTCCGACGACGCGACACGCGCCGTGTCACCGTCGATCTCGACGCGCCCGTCGGCCACCGCGCCGAGCGCCTCGTAGATCTTGATGACCGGGGACGGTTTCCATTCCGCGGCCACTCAGCCCTCCAGTCGTTCGAGCAGGACGACGTCCACGGTGTCGCCCTCTTCCTTGCCGATCACCTTGCGCACCTCGGCCTTCACCGGGAGCTTGTGGGTGCCGTCGCCCAGCGCCATGAACGAACTCCGGAACGGATGCCCGTCGATCGTCCCGCGTACCTTGACCAGACCCTTGGTGCCGAAGAACTCGGCGGAGCCGGGCATGACCACGTACGTCCAGCCGCCCTTTTCCGGGCTCTTGAGCAGCGTCGCGGTGAACCGTTTGTCCATGGGAGCACCCTACGACAGGGCACCGACGAAACCGGCGCGTCAGAGGGTGACGCGGATCCGCACGCGGCGGCCGACGTCGCGTGCCCAGGCCCGGATCGACGGCCAATCGCGGAAATCGCCGGCCCAGGGGCCCGCGGCCATGAGCTTCCAGAACAGGCCACTCGCGGTGGCCGGGGTGAGCCTGCCGCCGAAGGTGGCCGTGCGCTCGGCGTCGATCCGCGCGGCCAAGATCGCGACCCCCGCGGGCAGGCTGACGTGTTTGCCCGCGGCGAGCGGCCCGCAAGGCCCGCTGTGGAACAGCCAGACCGGGCGGCTCCGGAGCGCCTCCTCGTGCTCGGTGAGCAGGCGCACCGCCTCCGGGCGCCAGCGCCGGTGGTGCAGTGCGCTTCCGACGATCACCGCGCCGTACGGTTCGACGTCGCCGACCTCGGCGGCGTCCAGCAGATCGGCCGTCAGGCCGCTTTCCCGCAGTTCGGCGACGATCACCTCGGCGATCTCCCTTGTGCCGCCGGACTTCCCGGCGTGGGCGACGAGCACTGCGGTCATCTCCCCATTGTCCGCGCCGCCGCAACCCGTGCCGCCCTCCGGCCCATCGACACGCCGCATTCGGCTCACCTCTTCACCCGTCGGGGGCGTTACCCGGGAGGCAGAAAGGCCGGTCTCGCGGCCGGATCGGGTTCGTCGTAGTAGCGGTGGAACACCGCCGTCTGCCCGCCGGACAGCGGCGGGACGATCCAGCTCCACTCCGCCTGACAGCGGCGGCCCGCACGCTCTTCCTTGGCGATGTGCGTGAGGAACCGCCGCGATTCGGTGTGGTGGTCGGCGACGGTCACGCCCGCCGCGTCGAAGGAGTGCTGGACAGCCAGCGTCAGTTCGACGAGCGCGCGGTCACGCCACAGGGTGCGTTCCGACGCGGTCGACAGGCCCATCAGGTCCGCGATCACCGGCAGCAGGTCGTAGCGGTCGGTGTCGGCCAGGTTGCGCGCGCCGACCTCGGTGGAGAGATACCAGCCGTTGAAGGGCGCCGCGGGGTAGGTGATCCCGCCGATCACCAGGCGCATGTTGCTGATCGCCGGCACCGCGTGCCAGCGCAGCCCGAGCCCGGCGAACCACCGGTGGTCGGGATGCGACAGCGGGACCTCCAGCACGGCGTCCGAGGGCAGCCGGAACAGGCGCCGCTCCCCCGGCTCGGACTCGATGAGCAGCGGGAGCACGTCGAAGGAACCCTTGCGCTCGGGCGGGCGCCAACCGTGTTCCTTGACGGTCTCGGTGAAGTCGGCGTGGCGCGGATCGCCCAGCACCGAGCCGTCGCCGAGCCGATGGCCGGCGTAGCGGACGAGCTGGTCGTTGTGGATCTTCGGACCGGGCCCGGCCGGGCCGTCCGGGGCGAACACCGTAATGGTCGACCGGATCCGGCCACCCCTGGTCGCCTCCCGCAAATGGGTGACGCACTCCTCGGCGATGGCGGCGGCGCCGGTGACGTCACGGCGGTCCCGCACCTTCAATCCCTGCCAGTACAGCCTGCCGATGCACCGTGCGGAGTTCCGCCAGGCAACCCGCGCGCCGAATTCGACCTCGGCCGTGGTGTGCCGGTAGGTGCCGGTCTCGTGGATCTCGGCGTGGACCTGGTCCAGCCGTTCGTTCAGCCGTCCCTCGCCGCCGTCCGTCTCGTCGTGAAAGAGCCGGAGGAAGTCCTCCGCCTCGGCGACGTCCACGCTCCGTCCCCGCGACCCTGCATCCGGAGGCAAGCGGGGGATATCCGTCACCCGCATGGAGGCCGTCACCACTTCGGCCTCCCACTCTCCGAATTCGACGCCGGCACCGGCGGCGGGAACGATCACCATTCCTCCTGCACTTCGGAAATGCCCGGAGGGTCACGCTCGATCAGCGGGATGGCTGGGTCCGGACCAGACGGAAGACGATACCCCACAAAAACGAGGACACTATCCTCCAAATGGCAGAAGCCCCAACAGGACAACGTTTTCCCAGCTCAGAATGCCTACTGGCGACAATATTTGGAATTGAGTCCGACTTCGCGGAAGATTCACCGAAGCGCCGACAGCGAAAACGATCACGCTTACCCATGATCCCTTTGTGATCATTTCACCTGCCACACTTTAGAGTGTATTTACCCGCCTGCTCTTCTGTTCTTTCCCGGGACCGGTGTATTGACCCGTATCCGCCGTCGCTAGAGTGCGGGGAACGCCGGCGGAAAGGAAACTCGTGGTCGACAGGCGGATCCCGGTCATCCTGGTCGCGGGCTTCCTCGGCTCCGGGAAGACCACCCTGCTCAACCACCTGCTGGCCAATCGCCAAGGTGCGCGCATCGGTGTCATCGTCAACGACTTCGGGAGCATCGCGGTCGACGCGATGGCCGTCTCCGGCCAGGTCGACACGATGATGTCCTTCGGCAACGGCTGCCTGTGCTGCGCCGTCGACGCGAGCGGCCTCGACGCCATGCTCGCCAAACTGTCCGAGGCCGAGGCGGGCATCGACGTCATCGTGATCGAGGCCAGCGGGCTCGCCGAACCGCGTGACCTCATCCGCCTGATGATCGCCAGCGAGAATCCCGCCATCGCGTACGGCGGTCTGGTCGAACTCGTCGACGCCGCCGAGTTCGAGGCGACCAGGCGACGCCACCCGGAACTGGACGAACACCTCGGTTTCGCCGACCTGGTCGTGCTCAACAAGACCGACCGGGCCGACGAGGACGCCCTGGCCAAGCTGCGTGGCACGATCGACGAGATCGCGCCCGGCACGCCGGTGATCGCGACCTCCCACGGCCGGATCGACCCCGCGCTGTTCTTCGACGCCCGGCCGCGTGACCGTGCCGGGCAGATGTCGTTCGACGACCTCCGCGACGAGGAGCACGACCACGAGCACCACTTCCACACCGCGTACGACAGCGTCGCCTTCACCGTCGAGCGGCCGCTGGACCCGCGACGGCTGATGGACTTCCTCGAACAGCGCCCCGGCGGGCTCTACCGGATCAAGGGCTTCCTCGACTTCGGCCCGAACGGCCCGCGCTCCCGGTTCGGCCTGCACACGGTGGGCTCGTTCATCCAGGTGGAACGGTCGGCGTGGCCGTCAGGCCTGCCGCGCCGGAGCGAACTGGTGCTGATCGGCTCGGGGATCGACACCGAGGCCGTCACCGCGCGCCTCGAAGCGTGCGTCGCGGACGATCCCGAGGTCGTCGACGAACGCGGCATGCTGCGCGTCCTGCGGTTCGTCCAGGACTGACACGCCGAAGGCCGAAATACCGGGAATCGCGGCGAGTCTCCTTGACACTGATTCCCGGAAGGAATCTCGAGCTGGACCACCTGTATCGGGAGGACAGTTCCATGACGAACACCGCCGGACGCTGGTACCTGGTCGGCGCGCTGCCGGAGGACTCCCCCGCCGCGCACCTGATGACCCGCTCCGAAGACCTCCGCTACCGGCGTTCCGCCTGCGGGGACAAGGAATCCCGGATGTGGAGGCCGGTGGATCTCACCGGCACCGACGTCGTCCCGTGCCCGCGCTGCGCCGCGACCCTGCCGAGCCACCGCCCCACCAGGAAGGCCGAGCCAGCCCCGAACACGCAACTCGCCTTCGACCTCCCCCTCTGACCGCAATTCGGCACCTGGTTGCGGTACTTGCGCACGCAAGCATCGCAATCAGGTGCCTAATTGCTTTCTTTCTTCGCCCTGCTCGGCGCGACCCGGGGCGGCTCGTTCGGCATCTTCGGGTACACGGGCGGCCAAGGCGCGTCCATGAGCCCGTCCGCCATGTCCTTCCTGGACATTTCCAGCAGCGGCTCGATCGACTGCGGTTTCGTTTCCGCCCAAGGGTCTCCGCGTTCGGCGAAGCGAGCGGGCACGGTGGACAGGGTGAGCTTGTCCGGCTCGACGGTCTCCAGTTCGTCCCATCCGATCGGCGTCGACACCTGCCCGCCGACCCGCGGCCGCACGCACCACGCGCCGAACACCGTCTTGTGCGGCGCGTTCTGGTTGAAGTCGACGAACACCCGGGAGCCGCGTTCTTCCTTCCACCACTGCGCCGTCATCTCCTCCGGGTGGCGGCGCTCCAGTTCGCGGGCGAGCGCGACGGCGGCCGCGCGGACCTCGTAGCCGTCCCACGTCGGTTCCAGCGGTACGTAAAGATGCAGACCGCGCGAGCCCGACGTCTTCAGCTGCGCGGCGATGCCAAGCTCCGCCAGCAACGCCTTCGTCAGGACAGCGCCGTGCCGCAGCTCCGGGAAACCGATGCCGGGCGACGGATCCAGGTCGACGCGCAGCTGATCGCTGACCTCCGGCGCGTCGGCCCGGTTCGGCCAGACATGGAAACCGAGACAGCCCTGGTTCACCGCCCAGATGACGTGTGCGAGGTCTTTCGCGACGAGCGCGTCCGATGTGGTCCCGTTCGGAGTGGACACCACCGTCGTGGTCAGCCACTCGGGCGCGTTCTTCGGGACCCGCTTCTGGAACCACGACTTCCCGCCCGCGCCGTCGGGATAACGCTCCAACAGCAAGGGCCGCCCGCCGAGCTGCGCCAGCAGTGGCACCGAAACCGCGCGGTAGTACTCGACGAGGTCCAATTTGGTCTCGCCGTTCTCCGGGAAGTAGACCTTGCCCGGATTGGACACCGTGAACTCGACACCGTCGAGGTCCAGCGTGACCGGTTCCGACTTCATGCTTCCCCCAGCTCGGTGAACAACGTGGCCAGCTCGGCGGGCGGGACCTCTTCGAGCTGCGCGTAGGTGCAGGACGCCGGTTCGCGGTCGGGGCGGAAGCGCACGAGCCTGCCGCCATGGCGGAACCGCGTGCCCTCGACGTGTTCGTAGCGGACCTCGGCGACCCATTCGACGCGGACCGGCTCCCAGCTCAGGTCCTTCTGCGGCGCCCACCGGCTGCCCGCGCCGGGCATCCGGCCGCCCGCCTCCTCGTGGGCCTCGACCCACTCGCGCCAAGGGTGGTTCTCCAGCGCGTTCTCCCGCAGCGGCGCGAGTTCGTCCACCAGCTCACGGCGCCTCGCGGCGGTGAAGCTGCTGGCCACGCCCACGTGGTGCAGGACGCCTTCGTCGTTGTAGAGCCCGAGCAGCAGCGACCCGACGCCGACACCGTCCTTGTGCCACCGGAATCCGACGACGACGCAGTCCGCGGTGCGCTGGTGCTTGACCTTCCACATCACCCGCTTGTCCTGTTCGTACGGCGCGTCGGCGGGTTTGGCCATCACGCCGTCGAAACCCGCGCCCTCGAAACGGGTGAACCAGTCCTGGGCGACGTCGGGGTCCTCGGACAATGGGGTGAGGTGCACGCGGGCGAACTTCGTGTCGACGACGCTTTCGAGCAGCTTCCGCCGCTCCTCGAACGGTTCCGGCGTCAGATCCCGGTCTTCGAGTGCGAGCAGGTCGAACACCACGAAACTCGTCGGCGTCTCCGCGGCCAGCTTGTTCACCCGGGACGCCGCCGGGTGCAGCCGCAGCTGGAGCTTCTCGAAGTCGAGGCCGCCTTCGGTGACCAGCACGATCTCACCGTCGACGACGCAGCGCTCGGGCAGCGCGTCCTTGAGGAGGTCGACCAGTTCGGGGAAGTACCTCGTCAGTGGCCTGTCGTTACGCGAGCCCAGGACGACCTCGTCGCCGTCGCGGAAGACGACGCAGCGGAAGCCGTCCCACTTGGGCTCGTAAAGCAGCCCCGGCGTGCGCGGCAGTTCGTGCACGGCCTTGGCCAGCATCGGCTTCACGGGCGGCATCACGGGCAGTTCCACGAGGTGATCCTAGGCCTGCCCACCGACAAAAGCGCGACGTCAGAGCTCTGCCAGCAGGAGTCCGCTGCGTGGTTTCGGCGTGAAATACGTGGCCTTCCTCGGCATCCGCAGTCCGGCCGCGTGCACGGCGAGTACTTCCGCGTACGGGACCGGGGCCAGCAGCAGAACCGCGTCCGCGTCTTCGGGCACCGGGGCTCCCGGCAGCAGCGGCCGCATGTTCGAGCCTTCCGGATCGACGCCGAGCGCCCCGCGGAGCAGGTCTTGCTCGACGACGGCGTGATCGAGGCCCGCCCTGCCGAGCAGCACCCGGAACGCCGACTCCCCCGCCAGTACGGTCACCTCTCCCGCTTCGGTCGGTGGCTCTGGCGGGCCGGGGTGGACGCCGAAGCCCGCCTCCGTCCATCGCCGGACCAGCGTGGCCGCGTCGAGACCGGTGCCGGCGAGTACCCGGTGGATGGGCCCGATCCGCAGTCCCGGTCCGCCGGTGACCAGCGCCAGCAACGCGCCGCGTCCCGACGCCGCGGCGGCTGCGACCCGGTGATTGCCGTCCGCGACCAGGAGATCCATCTCGTCCAGGGCGGCCAGCAGCTCGGACTGGCCGTCGCCGGGACCGGTGAGCCACAGTTCGTGCTTACGGCCCGCGCCGTCCACTGTGGACAGGGTGGGCACCTGCCCCCGGCAGAGCCGTTCGATCAACGCGGTCAGCTCGCGGCCGCCGGTCGCGGGGACGAGCATGGCGGCGCTCGTGGCGACACCGAGTCCGGCGAGCATCGCGGCCCGTTCCGCGACGACGTCCGGATAGACGTCCTCGGTGTGCCGGACCCGGGTCAGCCCGTCGTCCCGGACCGCGGCCGGGTCGACCAGGCACAGCACGCCCAGCCCGACGCCGTCCGGCCCGTCGATGCGGTACGGCGCGACGACGTCGGCGACCGGGCGATAGTGCCGTTCCCGGATCCGTTCGAACGTCGCCCTTGCCTGCGGCAACGCCGCCTCGATCGCCAGGCCGCCCGCCAGCGCGGCCGGGGTCCTCGCCGGATGCTGGACCGCCAGCAGACTGTCGCCGCGCGCCCCGGCGAGCGCGGCCGTCACCCGGTCCCGGTCGGCGAACTCGTCGACGTCGGGACCCGGGACGGTGTCGAGGACAACCCAGCCACGGCCGATCGGGCGGATCCAAGTGCTCATCCGACCCATTTTGCGGGAAACCTCACGGAACAAATCGATCCCATGACCGGGTGTCTCCATGGAATGCTTACCCATGCGAAGCAGTTGACGCCCTTCATGAGCCCGAGGAGATCGCCACAGATGACCACCCCGGCCCCGGTCACCGCGAAGGAAGGGGTCGGTTTCCGCTCCGAACGCGGCCCCGTCCTGATCGCCGTGATGCTGTGTTCCGGCCTGATCGCGCTGGACTCGACCATCATCGCGACGGCGGTGCCGTCGGTGGTCGCCGATCTGGGCGGCTTCTCGCAGTTCCCGTGGCTGTTCTCGATCTATCTGCTGACCCAGGCGGTCACCGTCCCGCTGTACGGCAAGTTCGCCGACGTACTCGGCAGGCGGCCGGTGATGTTCTTCGGGATCGCGGCGTTCCTACTGGGCTCGGTGCTCTGCGGCGCGGCCTGGAGCATGCCGGTACTGATCGCCGCCCGCGCGGTGCAGGGCATCGGCGCGGGCGCCATCCAGCCGATCGCGCTGACCATGGTCGGCGACATGTACACGGTCGAGGAACGCGCCAGGGTGCAGGGCTATCTCGCCAGCGTGTGGGCCATCTCGTCGGTGGTCGGGCCGACACTGGGCGGCGTGTTCGCCGAGTATCTCGACTGGCGCTGGATCTTCTTCATCAACCTGCCACTCGGCGCGCTCGCGGCGTGGATGCTGTTCCGGAACTTCCGTGAGCGCGTCGAACGCCGTTCGCACCGCATCGACTACCTGGGCGCCACGCTCCTCACGCTCGGCTGCTCGCTGCTGATCCTCGGCCTGCTGGAGGGCGGGGTGGCCTGGGGCTGGGCGTCCGCGCCGAGCCTGGCGATCTTCATCGGCGCGGTGGTGCTGCTGGTGGCGTTCGTGTTCGTGGAACGCAAGGCCGAAGAGCCGGTGCTGCCGCTGTGGATCTTCACCAAACGGACGCTGATCGGCGGCAACCTGGTCGCCGTCGTCGTCGGCATGCTGCTGATGGGCCTGACCTCGTATCTGCCGACGTTCTCGCAGGGTGTGCTCGGCACCGGCGCGCTCGTCGCCGGGTTCGCGCTGGCGGCGCTGACCGTCGGCTGGCCGATTTCGGCGTCGCTGGCTGGCCGGATCTACATGCGGATCGGGTTCCGGGACACCGCGCTGATCGGCAGCGGGATCGTCATCGCGGGCGCGGCGCTCACGGTGTTCCTGGCGGCGGGGTCGTCGATCTGGCTGGCGGCCGCGGCCGCGTTCGTCCTCGGACTGGGACTGGGCCTGGCGTCGAGCCCGACGCTGATCGCCGTCCAGTCCACCATCGGCTGGGAACGCCGAGGGGTCGTCACCGCGACCAACATGTTCAGCCGTTCGCTGGGCAGCGCGGTCGGCGTGGCGATGTTCGGCGCGATCGCGAACGCCACCCTGGCGAACCGGTTCGCGAACCCGCCCGCCGGGGTGAGCGGCCTGCCGTCCGGCGTCGACGCGACCAGTGTCGTCCTGGAAGGCAACGGACCCGCCACGCCGACGACGACGTTCGTGCGTGACGCCCTCGCGGACGCCACGCACCACGTCTTCCTGGCGATGCTGGTGATCGCCGTGCTCAGCGTCGGCGCGCTGCTGCTGATGCCGCGGAGGACCGAAGAGCTGAAGTTCGACTAGCGCGTGGCCCCTGGAGCAGGGCTGAAGGGAACTAGTTCTGCATCGGGACGGCGTGCTCGACGAAGTTCTCGACGAACCGCTCGATCGGCTCCGGCCCGGCCGGGTAGAGCACGAACTTGCTCAGCCCGGCGTCGATGTACTCGGCGACCAGGTCGCGGGCGGCCGCCCAGCTGCCCGCGATCAGGCGTGCCGGGTCGGCGTCGGACCTGGCGGCGACCGAGGCCGCGAGCGCGTCCGGGATGCCGTCCTCGGCGACGATGAGGCTGATCCCGAAGTGGTCGGCCTCGACCTCCCGGTCCGCCTCGGCGGCGGCCTTCTGGATCGCCTCGCGGCCGGCGCGGGCCTCTTCCGGGGTGAGGAAACTGGCCAGCCAGCCGTCCGCGAGCCTGCCGATCCGCCGCAGGGCGCCCGGCGCCTTCCCGCCGAGCCACAGGTCGAGCCGCTTGAGCGGGCGCATGCCAAGCCCGACACCCTCGACGCGGAAGAACTCGCCGTCGAAGGTCACCTCTTCCTGTTCCAGCAACGCCTTGATCAGCCGCAACGACTCGTCGAAGACGGCGGCGCGGCGGCCCGGCGGCACCGGGAACAGCGGCAGTTCCGCGTCGCGCGCAGGCTTCAGACCGAAGACCGGGAGGACGCGTTTCGGCGCGAGCGCGGCGAGTGAGGCGAGCTGTTTGGCGACCAGCACCGGATCGCGGCCGGGTAGCACCATCACGCCGGTGCCGACCTTCAGTTTCGAAGTGCGGGCGAGCGCGTGGGTCAGCCCGACGACCGGGTCGATCCTGGGCGAGTACACCGCTTCGGGCAACCAGAGCGAATCGACGCCCTCCTGCTCCAGCAGGTCGACCGCGGCACCGAACTCTTCGGGCGCCGTCCCGGCCCCCAGCCCCGCACCGATCCTGATCTTCAGGTCCTCCGCCACACTCGCTCCCTTCCGCCAGCCCTGGCTGCGGGCCGATGTCCAGTGTTCAACCCCGCACACCCATGGACTCTTCCCGCGAATCCCCCGTACATTCCAGTGTCGTGCGGGCCGTTCCCGCGCGGATTGGGGGATTTTTCGATGGCAGGGCAGGATTTCCAGGTCTGGACGCGCTGCTTCCACCCGGCACCGGCTGCCGAGACGCGGCTCGTCGTGTTCCCGCACGCCGGTGGATCGGCGAGCGCGTACCGCCAGCTTTCGGGGGCTCTCTCCCCCACCGTCGAGGCGCACACCGTCCAGTACCCGGGACGGCAGGACCGCATGGGCGAGCCGGTCATCGACGATCTGCACGTCCTCTCCGAGCAGCTGGTGGACGTCGTCGCCGCGCTCCCGAAGCCGTTCGCCCTTTTCGGCCACAGCATGGGCGCCATCGTCGCGTTCGAGGTCACCCGGCGGCTCGAGGCGCGTGGCCTCGTTCCGGCGGCGCTGTTCCTGTCAGCCCGCCGCGGCCCGGACATCCTCAGGAAGGACTCGCACCACCTCGCCGACGAGGCCACTTTCCTCGCCGAGGTCAGCCGTCTCGGCGGCACGGCCGCGATGATCCTCGACGACCCGGACATCCGCGCCCTCGCCTTGCCCGCGCTGCGCGGCGACTACAAGGCCGTCGAGACCTATCGCTACCGGCCCGGACCCGACGTGACCTGCCCGATCGTGGCGCTCACCGGGAACGCGGATCCGGTCGTGGACGTGAGCGACGTCGAGAACTGGGCCGGGTACACCACCGGTTCCTTCGAGAAGGAGGTCTTCGAGGGCGGTCACTTCTTCCTCGACGACAATCTCGATGCCGTCGTCGCCCGCATCCGCGGCACGCTGACCGTCAGTCCCTGAGGCCGTCCCTGATCGGCAGGGAGATCGACGCCGTCCTCGCTCCGCCGGAGTGATCAGGCCCAGGCGGAAAGTTCCTTGGCCAGCGCGGACGGTCCGCCGGCGGTGCGCAGTGTCGGCGGGCCGGGCCAGCAGTCCTGGTGGTCACCGGTGCGCAGGGTCTCGGCGAAGCGGGCCACCAGCCTCGGCGGCGACGCGACCGACCGTCCGCCGAGGTAGGCGACGACGACGTGGTGGTCGTCGCCCGACTGTGTCGCGACGGCGGCCGACCAGCCGTGCTCCTCGTGCCACAGCAGATCGGCATCGCGCTCGGGGAAGCCGGGAAGACGCCAATTCAGCCTCAGGCCGGCGGTGACCGGGCCGGTGAGGTCGGCCGTGCACGAATCCATCCGTATCCCCAGCGCCGAAGCCACGTCCTCCAGATAGGCGTTCAGCCTGGTCATGAGATCCAGACCTGCTTCCGTGGGGGCGGGGGTCGAGGTGGTCACGGTCCCTCAGCTTCCTGTCATCTTGAGTAGGCGTGACGGGAATTACCCACCCCGACGCGGCTTCACACCCTCATTTCGTCACACCCCGGTCTCGGTTCGCTCAAGCCGTGGCTTCGATGACGCGCGTGAGAGCCTTGTGCAGCGCCTCCAGCTCGGAGACCTCCATTCCGAGCTTCTCGACGACGCGGTACGGGATCTTTTCCGCCTCCGTGCGCAACGCGCGGCCCGATTCCGTCAACTCGACCGTCAGCAGCCGCTCGTCCTCGGCACTGCGCCTGCGAGTGACGTAACCGATCGCCTCCAGCCGCTTGAGCAGCGGGGACAGCGTCGCGGGTTCGGCGCGCAGAGCGGCGCTCAGGTCCTTCACCGCCTGTGGCCCCCGCTCCCACAGCGCCAGCATGACGAGGTACTGCGGATGGGTGAGCCCGTGCGGCTCCAGCAGCGGACGGTAGATGGCGATGACGCTGCGCGACGCGACCGACAGCGCGAAACACACCTGACGCTCCAGCGCGAGCGGGTCCTCGCCCAGATCGATCGACTTCATGTCGGGCCCTTCCGAACTCATGGCGCAAAACTAGCAGTGTCCTCGGCAACACTAATATTTAGCGTACTAACCATTAGTGTACTGTGACTAACGTCGAAGGAAGGGAGTCGCCCGATGCCCCGCAAGCGCCCGGACGTGTTCCGCTGGCTGTGGTACTCACTCGGCGGCAGGCTGCCCGAGCGCTACCACGACTGGATCCTCCACGACGCGACCACCGGAAGCTGGCGCTGGCGGCACGTCGCCCGCAGCACGGTGATGATCGCCCCGCTCTGCGCGGTGTGGCTCCTCCTGCCCGGCCCGCTCGGCCTGCGGCTGGCGATCGTGCTGATGGCCGCGCTCGTGGCGTACTTCTACTCGACGGCCTACATGGAGGAGAGCATCGAGCACCGGCTCACCAAGAACGGCTTCCCGCCGGGCATCGGGCGCCGGACCCGCGAGGAGGCGGCCGCGGCCGCCGAGGCCGACGCCACCGAGCGGTACCTCGCGCGATATCGCGATCGACACTGATCACTCCCGTCTTACCGGCGCCCTCGCGTGGCGGGTGTCGCGAAAGCCACTTTCGGGACATCAGACGTCTCGAAAGTGGCTTTCGCGACACCCTTTCGCGACACCTCGGCGGGCATCGTTGGTCAGGCGACCCGACGCAGACGGGCCTCAGCGGCACGGTGCGCTGCCACAAGTTCGGCGACCACCCGCTTCGGTTCCGTCCGCAATCGGCTGGGCAAGGTCTGGAGGACCGCGATCCCGGCGGCCGCGTACCTGGCGTTTCTCGCCACTGTCGCCGCGTACTGCTGCTTGCCGAAGTGAAAGTCGTACGAATCGATCTCCCAGGCCAGGCTCACCGCCACGAAGTAGCCATCAGGAGTCGCGATGTACTCCCCACTTTCGTCTCGCAGTTCATGATTCCATCGGGGTTCGGGCAATCCGCTCATTCGCCACACCCTCATCGCGTCGACTTCCGCAGCCGACCGGGCTCCATCGGCGATACGATGCAGCGCATCACGTGGGATCGCAGTGCCGCGGCTGCTTCCGGCATCGAGTTCGTCGAAGAGCTCCGGAAGGCTTACGCCCCGTTGGACCGCCTCGGAAAGCAGCGCCGAAACCGCCTGGCGTGAGCCGAGCCGACGGCACTCGTCGAGTACCGACCGAACCAAGGGCGCCAGCGGTACCCCATCGAGCACGACCGCCGTCGGTAGCCGGGTCGTGCGTTCGATGATCACGTGCCCGGAACTGCCGACCTTGCGTTCGAGGGGAACGAGAAGATGGACGAGGAACGGATGGTCCGGCAGCGCCCGTAACCCCTGTCGACGACACGCGGTCGCGCCGGTCACCACTGCGTCGGGACCGGCGTACAATAGAGCGGCGTCAACCAGCTGCCTGCGCGTTGGATCGCCGGAGTTCAGCAGCAAGACTCCCGGCAGCAACCGTCGCCACTGCCTTCCCGGACGGCACCGGCGATAACAAGTCCTTGACGGAACGCCGAGTTCCGTCAACCGAGCGACGGTGATCACGCCGCCATGACTGTGCTGGTAGAGCTCCTCGGGATCACGAGCCCAATCTCCAGGTTTCACTCCACGATCGTCTGCTCCTCAAGTTCTCCTGCGCCAGACCTTCCGCCCGGCCTGTGGACAACTCGCCACACCAGCCCCACTGTGGACAACTCCCGCTGGTGTCGCGAAAGCCACTTTCGGGACACCAGACGTCTCGAAAGTGGCTTTCGCGACACCAGGACACCCGCCCGCGACCAGGCCGGATGAGCCCACGCGGCTAGAGTGCGCGGTGATGAGACGCAAGCTCCGCCCGCCGCTCCCGCCCCGGCACGGGCTCGACCCCGCGAGGCTCAAGATGCCCGCCGAGGGACCGTGGACGACGTTGCGGGAGCACCTCGTCGAGCGGCTCCCCCGGGTCGCGCCCTCGCGGATCGAGGAGATGCTCCGAGAGGAACGCATCGTCGGACTGGACGGGCCGCTGGGCGTCGACGCGCCGTTCGTGCCGGACTCGTTCATCTGGTTCCACCGCGATCTTCCCGACGAGGTCGACGTTCCGTTCGAGGTCTCCGTCGTGCACCGCGACGAGCATTTCCTGGTCGCCGACAAACCTCATTTCCTCGCGACGATCCCGCGTGGACGGCACATTCTCCAGACCGCACTGGTCCGCCTCCGCCGTGAACTCGACCTCCCGATGCTCAGCCCCGCGCACCGGCTCGACCGGGTCACCGCCGGGCTCATCCTGTTCGTGATCACCCCCGAAGTCCGCGGCAAGTACCAGACGATGTTCCGGGACCGCTTGGTACACAAGGAATACGAGGCGATCGCACGCTACGATCCGGACGTCGTGATGCCGCGCGAGATCAGCAGCCGCATCATCAAGGAACGCGGGGTCATCGCCGCCCAAGAGGTCGACGGACCGCCCAACGCCGAGACCCGGGTCGAACTCCTCGAACACCGCGACGGCCTGGGCCGCTACCGGCTGCTGCCCGCGACCGGCCGCACCCACCAGCTCAGACTGCACATGAGCGGTCTCGGATTGCCGATCCTCGGCGACGACTTCTACCCGGAGCTGACCGAAACGCCGCTTGACGACTTCACCGAACCCTTGCAGCTGCTGGCGAAAGTCCTCGAGTTCACCGACCCGGTCACGCGCGAACGCCGCCGGTTCGAGAGCGGACGGACCCTTGAGGCTTGGACGGATCTCAAGGCGTGGCGGCAAGGTGGCGTCGGATGAGGGGGTGTGTGGAAATAGGGACGTTGGATGTCCCTATTTCCACACACCCCTTCCGGACCCGGTGGTCACCGGGACTCCTCGTGCGGGACTGTGTGGATTTTGGGTCATCTAACCTGGATCCACCGGTGTGGTTGTGGGTTGATCTTGATGGCGGTTGTTGATCATGTGTCCGGTTGGTGGGCGGGGTGGGGTGCCGGCCGTCGCATCCGGTGTGTCCACTGTGGTCTGGTTGTTGGGGC
>NZ_JADNQM010000057.1:0-36970 GCF_046269425.1 Amycolatopsis sp. cmx-11-12
TGCCGCGCACCGGATCCGCTGCTCAAGCTGGCGCAGACGCCACCAATACCGCGCCCAGCAAAGCCACTACCAGCGACAAACAACCCACGAACCATGACCATCACGAACTACGACTGGAGTACTAGGCGAGGACGGCGTCCAGTAGCCCCGGGAACCGCTCGTGGATGTCCCCGGTCCGTAGCTCGACCCAGCGGGTCCGGCCTTCGACGAACGTCGTCGTCAGGCCGGCTTCGCGCAGGACCTTCCAGTGGTGAGAGAGCGTCGGCGCGCTGATCTCGACGTCGTACTCGGTGATGGCGCAGCTTCGCGGCGAAGGGTTGCTTCGCAGGGCGCGGATCAACTCCAGGCGTACGGGGTCCGCGAGCGCCTGGAGCACCGGCACGATCTCGATCTCACCGGTCGCCGGTTGCGGCAGCGTACTGCTCACTTCGCTCCAACTGTTTGACAGTCATCGAATAGTCCGGCCACTATACCTCCCATGACGATTCGACGATCATCTAATGATCGGCTCGCTCTGGGGGCTCTGCTGGTACTCGCCGTCGGTACGTTCACCGTCGGCACCGACGCGTTCGTCCTGAACGGGCTGCTGCCCACCATCGCCGCCGACCTGCGTGTTTCCGAGGCCGTCGCGGGCCAGCTGACCACCGTTTTCGCGGTGACCTACGCGGTTTCGTCGCCGCTCATCGCGGCTTTCACCGGACGGCTCGACCGGCGCTGGGTGCTCGGCGCCGGGATGGTGCTGTTCACGATCGGCATGGCCGGTCAGGCGATCGGCGAGTCCTTCGCCGTGGTCGCCGTCGCTCGCGTGCTGGCCGCGCTGGGCGCCGCCGCGTTCCAGTCCAACGCCTACGTTCTCGCCGGTGCTCTGGCGTCGGACGAGCGGCGCGGCCGGGCGCTGGCCACGGTCTCCGCCGGGATGAGTGTGTCGATGGTGCTCGGCGTGCCGATCGGGGTGCTCGCCGGGAACTGGTTCGGGTGGCGCGCGGTGATGTGGGGGATCGGTGCGGTGGCGGTGATCGTGGCGTTGCTCGTGCCGCTGCTGCCCGCGGTCCGGATGCCGACGGCGACCTTGCGCGACCGGCTCGCCATCGTCGTGCGGCCGCCGATCGCACGCGTGCTGGGCGTGAGCGTCCTCGGTACCGCGGCGGGCTTCGCGGCCTTCGTGTACCTGCCCGTTCTGGTCGCTCCGGTCGCCGCGGGCGCGATGATTTCGTGGCTGCTCGTCGGTTTCGGGATCGGGCAGATCGCGGGCAACGCCTTCGCGGGCAGGGCCACCGACACCCTCGGCTTCGCACGCGTCCGCTCGATCTCGCTCGCCGGGTCGATGGTGACGCTCGCGCTGCTGGACGTCGCCGTGCTGAGCCTGCCCGGCGCGCTGGTCTTCGCGCTGGTTTCCGGGGTGTTCGGCGGGATGCTGATGGTGCCGCAACAGCACCGCCTGTTCTCGCTGGCGCCCGACGCGCCGACGGTCGCCTTGGGGCTCAACGGTTCCGCGATCTACGGCGGCGGCGCCCTCGGTGCCGCGCTGGGTGGCGTCGTCCTGTCCTCGGCGGGCATCTGGTGGGTCGGCCCCGTTGCCGCCTTCGTCGCTCTGCTCGCCTTCGCGCTTTCGCTGCCTTCGCGCACCACGGTGACCCAGCCCGCCTGACCCAAAGTGATAGCAAGGGACCCTTGCTATCGTTAGCATGGGTACGCTAAATAAGTGGCAGCAAAGGTCCCTTGCTCCCTTTCTGCAGGTCAGAGGACTACTTGACGGGGATCCGGGCCGACCAGCGCTCCTCGATACGCGCGAAGCGCCACACGAGGAGCGCGAGAGCCCACGTAAGCACGAAGAGCGCTACGACCGCGTAGCCGACGTAGTCCAAGCTCAGCTCCCGATCGCCGCGAGCGGTCCGGTCGTGATCTGGAACCGGTCGGTGATGATCGAGATGACCTCGATCGTCCCGATGAGCAGCGCGACCGCGACGGAAAGCGCCGTCACGGTGAGGTTGTAGTAGATCTTCCGCACCGGCTTCGCGAAGGCCCAGCCGTACGCGTAGTTCATGAAGCAGCCGTCGGCGGAGTCGAACAGCGTCATCCCCGCGGCGAACAGGATCGGCAGCACCAGGATCGCGTACCAGGGCAGGGAGAACGCGGCCGCGCCGCCGGCGAGCACCAGCAGGCTGATCTCCGTCGCGGTGTCGAAACCGAGGCCGAACAGCACGCCGATCGGGTAGATGTGCCAAGGCTTCCGCACCGCCTTGGTGGCGCCCCGGAGCAGCCGGTTCATGAAGCCGCGGTTGTCGAGTTGCCGCTCCAGCGCCGCTTCGTCGAACTCACCCCGCCGCATGCGCCGGAACACCTTCACGATGCCGACCAGCACCACCAGGTTCATGATCCCGATGAGGTACAGGAACACCGCCGAAACGGACGTCCCGATCAACCCGGTCGCCTCGTGCAACGCCGACGAGTCGTCCTCGACGGCGCCGGCGAGTGCGCGGACGCCGAGCGACAACAGCAGGCACAGGACGAAGACGATCGTCGAATGCCCGAGAGAGAACCAGAAACCCACCGAGAGCGGGCGCTGTCCCTCCGCCATCAGCTTGCGGGTGGTGTTGTCGATCGCCGCGATGTGGTCCGCGTCGAACGCGTGCCGCATCCCGAGCACGAACGCGGTGACGCCGAGGCCGATCCCGAAAACGCCCGTGGCGCCGAGCTCATAGTGCCGCGGCGCCACGAAAAGCGTCAGGACCCCCCAGCCCACGACGTTGAGCAGCAGGATGAATCCCGCCATCCCGGCGACGGACGCCCGTTCGCGTCGCGTGAGTGCGAGGCGTCGGGATGAACGGGGCTGTCCGCCGGTGCTCATGGACAATCGGTGACTTTCAGCTCGCGCGCACCCGCAGGGAGTCGAGAGCCTTGCGGACGTGGCCATCACTGGCCGCCAGCGCCTTCGCCGCGTTCGCGACGTCTTCGCCGGACAGCAGGTGGACCAGCGCGACCTTGAGGTCGCCTTCGGCCTCGGTGAGCGCGTCGGAGCAGTCCGCCATGCTCATCCCGGTGGCCTCGCGCAGGATCCTGATGGTCCGTCCGCGCAGCTTCGCGTTGGTCGCGCGCATGCTGACCATCAGGTTCGAATACGTGCGGCCCAGCTTGATCATCGTCGCCGTGGAGAACGCGGTGAGGATGATCTTCTGCGCCGTCCCCGCCTTCATCCGCGTCGACCCGGCGATCGCCTCGGGGCCGGTGTCCACCGCGATGAGGACATCGACACCGGGCGGCATCACCGCGGCCTGATTGCCCGAGACCAAAGCGGTTCGGGCACCGAGACGGCTCGCCGCGGCCAGCGCGCCGAGAACGTAGGGCGTACGGCCGGAAGCCGTCAGCCCGAGCACGAAGTCGCCGGGTGCGACGGCCTCGGCCACTTCGGCGGCTCCGGCCTTCGCGTCGTCCTCGGCGTCTTCGACGGCTTGGCGCAGAGCGCGCGCGCCGCCCGCGTGATGCGCGATGAACCAGTCGGAGGGCACGTTGAACGTCGGCACGAGTTCCGCCGCGTCCAACGTCGCCAGCCTGCCGGAGGTACCGGCCCCGAAGTAGTGCACGCGGTGCCCCGACCGCAGCGCTTCCACGGCGAAGTCGACCGCCCGCGCCACCTGCGGCAGGACCGCGGCGACGGCTTCGGGGACCCGGCGGTCCTCGGCGTTGATGGCGCCGAGGATGCCCATGGTCGACATCAGATCGATGTCGGTCGTCCGTGGATTACGCTGTTCGGTTGGCGAATCGACGTGCACCACCTGGCGTGGGACGGTCATCATGCGCCTCACTTTTTCGCTCATTTGCCGGTTTCCCGCGGCCGTCGCCTGCCATCGGGCCGTACGCCCAGCCGGTGCGAACCAACCGCGTCCCTGGTCGCGTCGAGTGCGTTGACCGACGCGTCCATGTGCCGCTGCGCGACACCGATGAACAGGCAGTCGATGACGGTCAGCTGCGCGATGCGGCTCGCCGTCGCACCGGAGCGGAACGTCGTCTCCCGTGCCGCCGTGGTCAGCACGTGGTCGGAGACCTCGGTGATCGGCGAACGCGGGAAGTTCGTCACGGCGACGGTGATCGCGCCGTGCTCACGGGCCACCCGCAACGCCTCCACGGTGTCCGTGGTCGCACCCGTGTGAGAGATGCCGATGGCGACGTCGCCGGGGCTCAGCACGGCTGCCGACGTCAACATGATGTGCGTGTCGGACCAGGCGAAGCTGACCCGCCCGATGCGGTGCAGCTTCTGCTGCAAGTCCGCGGCCACGAACGCGCTCGCGCCCACGCCGTAGACGTCCACTCGGCCCGCGCCGGCCAGGACATCGATCACGCGCTGTAGCGACGGGACGTCGAGCTGGTCGGCGGTCTCCTCCACGGCACGTGCGTCCGCGAAGCTGACCTTGCCGATCACCGCGGCCAGGTCGTCCTCCGGACCGATCTCGCCGCCGAGGTTCCGGCTCGACCGGGCCTCCGTGCGGGCGGTGTCGGCCGCCAAAGCGATCCTGAGCTGCGGATATCCGCCGACGCCGACCGCCTTGCAGAACCGCGTGACGGTGGTTTCGCTGGTGTTCGCCGCCAGCGCGACCTCGGTGATGCTGCGCCGTGCGACCGTCGCGGGGTCGTCGAGGACGACCTTCGCGACTCTCTGTTCGGCCCGGGCGAGCCCGGGCAGCAGTGAGCGGATCCGGACCAGCGGGCTCGCGTCAGCGTCCCGTGTCGGCTGCGCCGGCACGGCCTCGGACGGTGCGACCGCGATTACGGATTCGGCTTCGCTCACCGTGGGAAAGTTACTAACCGTTGGCATCTGCGACAAGGCTACCCACACCCTTCGGGAAGATCGCAACCTATCCGTGTCTGCGGATTCGATTTGCGATTAATCGTTGACCAGAAAGTCGCTAACCAGGTCGAGGCCGTTAACGAGGTCGAGCTAACGACTTGGCAACTTAGTGTCGCGACGCAAGCGGCTGTGTCCCGGTCAACGGGGCGGTCCGGTCACCGCATCGGAACCGGCTGGTTACCTAGTGCTCAATTTCCAGCCGGTAGCGACGAAAGTAGGGGGATTATGCTCACTGTCCAGCAGTGTGCGGCCGCGTTCAGTGACTTTCACACCGTCCAGAGAAATTCCGCGGCCGGTGTAACGGGCATCGGTCGTGTAACGCCAGCGGAGGGTGATTTGTGAGCTTTGTGACACCTCGGCGGCGACCCGCCACCAAGCCCGATGACCGTGCCCGCCGAGACCGGTTTGCTCCCCGGCGGGAGCGCCTGGTCCGTTTGCACGCAGAGTAATCGTTTTCCAGGTGGCTCCACCGTCGGTACTTATTTCCAGGAACAGCGAGTCCGAGAGGTCTTCGGTGTCCACGAAGGTGTCGAAGGAGACCTTCAGCGGCCCGCCGCGCGTCTGTAACGGCGGCGTCGTGAGCGTGGCCGTGGAGACGTCCCCGGCGCCGCTGAACCACGCTTCGCGGCCGTGCGCCGGACGGACCGCCATCGCCTTCGCGAGCGAGCTCGCCCACGTCTCCCTGGCGAGGTTGATCGAGCCCCAGTTCCGCGTCGGGTGCACGCGGTTGGTGAGCAGGATCGCGAACGACCTCGACAGCGGGTCGATCACCAGCGAGGTCCCGGTGAACCCGGTGTGTCCGGCGGTCGAGGGCGCCGACAGCGCGCCCATGTACCAGGGCTGGTCGAGTTCGAAGCCGAGTCCGTGGGAGTTGTCGGGGAACTTGTGGTTGTAGTTCGTCAGCATCGTCCGCACGGTTTCCGGCCGCAGGATCCGCTGACCGCGGTACGCGCCGCCGTTGAGGATCGTCTGCGCCAGCACGGCCATGTCGGGGGCCGTGGAGAACACGCCCGCGTGCCCGGCGACACCGCCCAGCGACCACGCGTTCTCGTCGTGGACCTCCCCGCGTACGAGCCCTCGCGGCGGCTTCGCCGCGTACTCGGTCGCCGCGACCCTGGCGAGCTTCGACACCGGCGGGTTGTACCCGGTGTCGGCCAGGCCCAGCGGAGCGGCGATGCGGTCCTGGACCACCTTGTCCAGCGGAGCCCCGGCCAGCTTCTCGACCAGGAAGCCGAGCGTCAGCAGGTTGGTGTCGGAGTAGAGATAGGTACTGCCCGGCGGGTTCTTCAGCGGGCTGTCGAGCACGGCCTTCCGGCGCGACGGGATGTCCGGGTAGCCCTCCCACAGCGACGGGAGCGGCGTCGCGGCGAAGCCCGACACGTGCGTGAGCAGCTGCTGGACGGTGACGGCCTCCTTGCCGTTCACCCCGAACTCCGGCAGATACCGCACCACCGGCGCCGAAATGTCCAGCTTCCCGGCCTCGGCCAGCTGCATCACCGCGATGGAGGTGAACAGCTTCGAGATCGAGGCCATGTCGAAGATCGTGTCCGCGCGCATCGGGACCTGCTGCTCCGGCGGCAGTTCGGTGCCGCTCGCGTCGGCGTACCGGACGGCGCCGCCGACGGCCTGGCGCTCGACGACCACACCGTCGTGCGCCAGCAGGCCGACCGCTCCGGAGAAGTGCGGATGCCCGGTGGCGTCCGGCTTGGTCCAGCTCTCGATGAACCGCTCGGCCGCCTTGATCGGCGCCGGGTCGAGACCGACGCTGGCGGGCGCTCCGTCTCGCAGGACGGTGGACGCGGGCGCGAAACCTTCGCGCGGCTTGTCGAACCGACCGGCCGCGCGGTCTCGCTGGTTTTCGGTACCCGGAATCGCCTGTGCTCCCGCCGTCGACAGCGTGGTCGCCGCGACCAGGACGGAAACAGCCGCGATCAGGATCTTCCTAACACGCAAGGTCGTTCCCCTCAGCGCTAGTCGGGGAACCCGCGACCGCGATCGACGTCGCCACGGCGCGGACCTGGTCTTTCAGGTCAAGGTGGCGGACACGGCGCCGTGGCACCGCGATAGCGGGGCCTTCGGCCAGGGCGGGTTCACACGTTCGGTCACTTTTCGGATGCATCTTCAGCTCCGCCGTCCTTCAGCGATAGATGAGATGGCGACGGCGTTTCCGGTCGAACTCGGCCAGCTCCGCCTGCCAGGACCCGACGATCTCGTCGACTCCGGCGCCTTTGTCGATCATCGTGCGCAGCCTGTCGGAACCCGAGAGCTTGTCGAGGAAGTTGTCGGGCCGCCACTTGAACTTGTCCGGATGCACCTGTTTCGCGGTGACGAACATGGTGACCGTGGTGCGGATGGCGTCGAACGCCCGCGGGTCCGTGATCGTCACCTGTACGCCGCCGCAAGGTTCGTTGACGAACTTGCCGAACGTCGGCACGAAGTACGCCTCACGGAACTTCACCCCGGGAAGCCGCAGTTCACCGAGCTTCTCGCGCCAGCGCCAATCGAGGCCCGGCGCGCCGATGATCTCGAACGGCCTTGTCGTGCCGCGGCCTTCGGAGAACACGGTGCCTTCGAACATCCCGGTGCCGGGATAGACCAGCGCGGTGTCCGGCGTCGGCATGTTCGGGCTCGGCGGCACCCACGTCAGCCCGGTGCGGTCGAAGAGCTGATCACGCCGCCAGTCACGGACCTCGACGATCTCGAGCCTGCCCGGAGTGACCCCTTCGGCGGGCAGGAACTCGGCGGCGAAGAACCGCGCGAGTTCCCCGACGGTCATGCCGTGCTGCTGCACGATCGGCTTCCGGCCGACGCCCGACGCGTACGCCGGGTTCAGCATCGGCCCGGCCGCCTTGCCGCCCAGCGGGTTCGGCCGGTCCAGTACGACCACCGCCGCGCCGACCTTCGCCGCCGCGACCATCGCCGTGTACAGCGACCAGATGTAGGTGTAGAAGCGCGCGCCGACGTCGGCGATGTCGAAGACGATCGTGTCGACGCCCGCCTTCGTGAACATCCCCGCGAGCTTCGCCGCGTCGGCGCCGTACGCGTCGTACACCGGTACGCCGGTGCGCGGATCGGTGTAGTCGCCTTCGGAGCCTCCGGCCTGCGCGCTGCCGCGGAAGCCGTGTTCCGGGCCGAACGCGGCGAGCGGGCGGACTCCGGCGGCGACCATCGAATCGACGATGTGATCGCCGTTCGCCAGGACACCGGTCGGATTCGACAGCACGCCGAGCTTGCGCCCGGACAGCGGCGCCCAGCCGCGGGCGGCGAGCACGTCCGCTCCGGTGCGGGTGAGCAAGGGACCTTTGCTATCACTCTGCGCCTCGGGCCGAGCCTGCGCGACCGAGGACCCCGCCGTCAGCGTGGGGACCGCGAGCGCGCCGGCGGCGAGGAAGTGGCGGCGGTTGAGGCTCACCAGGTCAGCCCGTGGCCGAAGGGGTACTTCACCGTGCCCACGTCCTTGCCCGCGGGGATGTCCACCGGCAGCTTGCCCTGCGGCTTCACCTTGCCGAGGATCACCTTCGCCAATGCTTCGAGCGAAGGCGAGATGTAGCCGTACGTGGCGAGCCACGTCTTGATCGGGTTCTCGTAGCCGGCGTCGTAGGGGATCTGCGCGGCGACCGCGACGACCGGCTTCCCGGTGTCCGTCAGCGCCTGCAACAGTTTGCCCTGCAACGGATACGTGCCGACGTTGTTGGTCAGCACCACGACGAGGTCGACGTTCTTCGCCGCCGCGACGGCCTGCGAGATCTGCGCGTCGGTCGGTGTCTGGCCGGTCTGCAACGCCGTCGCCTGCGTTCCGTGCGCGGTGAGCTTCGCGGCCAGTGACGTCGTCGTGCTCACGCCCCAGCCGGTCACGAGCGTCTTCGCGGGCTGCTGCTTGAGCGGCAGGAGACCGCCGTCGTTGCGGATCGCGGTGACCGACCGGTCGGCGATGCCCTGCGCGGTCGCGAGGTTGGCCGGGGTGCCGACCTTCGAAGCGACCTTGGCCGGGTCGACGAACGGCGAGGTCAGGATGCCCCGGTTCAGCTTCAGCTTGAGCACCCGCAGGACGCTCTCGTCGATGCGCCGCTCGGTCAGCTCACCCTTGCGGACCGCGTCGAGCACCGAGTTGATCGCGAGGTCGAGGTTCACCGGCATGAGCAGCTGGTCGATGCCCGCCTTGAGCGCCAGTACCGGGATCTCCGCGTCGGTGTGCATCTCGCGCACGGCGTCCATCGAAAGCGAGTCGGTGACGACGACGCCCCGGTAACCCAGTTCGTCGCGGAGCTTGCCGGTGAGGATCGGCTTCGACAGCGTCGCGGGCTCACCCGACGGGTCGAGGCTGGGGAACTGGATGTGCGCGCTCATGATCGAGTCGATGCCCGCCTTGATGGCGGCTTTGAACGGCGGCACGTCGGTCGCGCGCCAGCTGGCTTCGCTCCGGTCGATCCTGGGCAGTTCGTGGTGACTGTCGGTGGCCGCGTCGCCGTGGCCGGGGAAGTGCTTCGCGGCGGCGGACACCGTCTCGGTGCGACTTCCGGAGTCCTGGAAGCCCTTGACCTGGGCCTCGACGAACTGGCTCGCCAGTTCCGGGCGGCCCGAGAAGGACCGGACGCCGATCACCGGGTTCGCCGGGTTGGAGTTCACGTCGGCGTCGGGGGCGAAGTCCTGGTTGATGCCGACGGCGCGCAGTTCGTGCCCCAGGATCCGGGCGGCCTCCTGCGCGGCCTTGGTGTCGCGGCCCGCCGAGATCGCCATCGCGTTCGGCAGTTCGGTGGCGGGGGAACCCATGCGGGTGACCGTGCCGCCCTCTTGGTCGGTCGCGATCTGCAACGGGATGCGGGCACCGCTGCGGACGGCCGCCCGCTGGAGCCCGTTCGACAGCTTGGCGACCTGCACCGGGTCGTCGAAGTTGTCGCGGCTGTCGTTGTTGAAGTAGATGACGCCGCCCAAGTGGTACTTCTCGATCACCTGCGCGGGAGTGTCCACTCCGAAGTCGGCCTTGTTCTTGGCGTTGACCTCGTCGGCGGACTTCCCGTTCACCCACGTGACGAACAGCTGGCCGACCTTCTCCTCCAGACTCAGCCCGCGCAGCGCCTTCTGTGCCTCCGCGTCCGCGGTCACCGGCTGCGCGGTCGCCGGAACGCCCGCGACGGCGAGGGTGAGCAGGCCCGCGAGGGGCAGGGCGAGCGCATGGATCCTCCGATGACGGGCGTGCGCGGTTCGGGTCGTCACCTCAAGCCTCCCAGATTCGTGCCTGACTCTCAGATGGAAAGAAGTCCACCTGGAAGCACTGATATCCGGAAGCTACCCACGAGCACTTTGCTTGTCCATCAGCCACCCCCGCGATAGGTCCGTTCATACACAAAGGGACGCGAATGGGCCGGTCACGCCGGGAAAACGGGGGTAAAACACTGGCGGCGCCCGTCGGCCGAAGCCGGCGGGCGCCGCCAATCAGTGCGGGCAACTCGGGCGACCAAGCGTGCAACTCTGGTCGTACCTTCATGGACTCGGCGTCCGGCGTCCCGGTACGCAGTCCCTAGACGACGAGCCTCCCGCGGCGCGCTGCGCGTGGGTACCCGGTGTCCGCACACGGAGATTCGCCGGGGTGGAACAGGCTTCTCTTCTACCTGTTCCCTGGCCGACCGAACGTCCGCACCTACTTTCTACGCCGTGAGCCGGATCACTTCAAGTACGCAGACGGGTGCACCGGTACAGAGGCTCGATCTAGTGACACGGGTACCCTCCGCGACGGACAATTCGCCACCCTGGCTGCGAAAACCGGTTTGGTACCGCCGTGTGGGTGCGCGCTCAGCGGGTGCGTTTGCGCCGGCTGTAGCCGTACCAGGTGGCCCCCGCCGCGACGGCGCCGAGCGCGACCAGCCCGGCCGACTTCGCCGGGATCCGGGTCCGCAGGGACATCGGGTGCTCGAACGTGAGGATCTCCCAGCCCTGTTCGGTCGCGTGCTTGCGCAGGACGCGGTCGGGGTTGACCGCGTGCGGCCTTCCGACGGCCTCGAGGAGCGGGATGTCGGTGCTCGAGTCGGTGTACGCGTGGCACTGGGTGAGGTCGTAGCCATACGTGGCCGCGAGTTGCTTCGCGGCGACGGCCTTGTTCTCGCCGTAGCAATAGAAATCGACTTGGCCGGAGTACCGGCCGTCCACGATCTGCATCCGCGTGGCCACGCTGCGCGTCGCGCCGAGCATTTCGGCGACCGGGGCGACGACCTCCTCGCCGGTCGCCGACAGCACCACGACGTCGTGTCCGTCCGCTCGGTGCGCGGAGATCAGTTCCGCGGCCTCCGCGTAGACGAGTGGGTCGACCACGTCGTGCAGCGTCTCGCGGACGATCGCGGACACCTGTGCGACGTCCCATCCGGTGCACAGCGCGGAAACCTCGGCCCGCATCCGCTCCGTTTTCGCCGCGTCCGCACCCGCGAGTGAGAAGACGAGCTGGGCGTACGCGCTGCGAAGCGCGGCTCGGCGATTGATGAGGCCTTCGCGCAAAAGAGGCTTGCTGAAGGCCAGCGCGCTCGAGGACGCGATGATCGTCTTGTCGAGATCGAAGAACGCCGCGACCGGGCTCGGTGTCGTGCTGGGTTGGGCCACCCGCCAAGGATAGGAGAGCCGGACGGCGGCTCGCCCGTTGGTCGACCACGATCGGGATACGACGGTGGAAAATTCACGACCGCACACCGGATTCGGCGCGTCGTGCCGTTATCGAATTGTGGGTACCGGCGCCGACCGCAACGGGCCGGTGTCGGAGTTACAGTGAGATTGCCCGGTGTCGCACCGGGCCAGGTTCAGTCCGACCCCCCGGGGCTGAACCCCAGGCGGTCCCCGTCCCTCCCCCCTGGCGGGGGCCGCCCTCAAACTTCCCGCCCCGCCAATGGTTCAGACCTTGTTGGCTGCGGAAAACTCGCCAGGACAAGGCCGATCCGGTCGGTATAGGCAATTTTTCTTTGTTCTCAACCCTTTTCGTGCCCGGATCGGCCGGGAACGGAGAGGGTTCGTCGTTGTGGGAAAAGCCGGGAAGTGTGCCAGAGGGGGCCGACAGAAACGGCGGGAAACCGGTTTCCGGCGGTGGAGTTGTCCACAACACCCCGGTTGTCCACAGGCGGGACGGAATGGCGTTGTGCGCGGATGGGACCCGGCGCGACCGTGGAGTCACAGATCCGAGTCCGACCGAATCCCTGGGGGAGACATGACCGAGGAACACCCTCTCGTCGTCGCAGGAGACGACATCCTGCTCGACGAGATCCTGCGCGTGGCCGCGGCCGCGGGCTGCGAGGTCGAACGCGCACCCGATCTGGACGCCGCTCGCGGGAGATGGGCTCGCGCGCCGCTCGTGGTGCTCGACGAAGAGGCCGCGAGCGCGCCGAACCGCCTGCTGCGGCGGAACAAGGTCCTGCTCGTCTGCAAGGGCGCGCCGACACCGGTGACGTGGGAACGCGCCTTCAACACCGGTTCGGAAAAGGTCCTTTCACTGCCGGACGAGGAAGGTGACCTCATCGGCGCCTTCGCCGACGTCGTGGACGGGCCCGCGCGTGACGACGGTGTCGTCATCGGGATCATCGGCGGGCGGGGCGGCGCAGGGGCCTCCGTGCTGGCGGCCGCCGTCGCTTACCAGGCGGAGAAGTCCGGGAGCGGCGGGCTGCTCGTCGACTGCGATCCGCTCGGCGGCGGCGTCGACGTCCTCCTCGCCGCCGAACGCGATCGCGGGCCGCGCTGGCCGGAGCTCGACCTCGGCGGCCGGGTGTCGATGACGGCGTTGAGCGAAGCCCTGCCACGAAAACGGTGCGCGACCGGCTCACTGTCCTTTGTGTCCTACGGCAGGGAAGGGCGTGGTCCCGGGCCGGACGCGATCGAGGGCGTGCTGGGCGCCGGGCGGCGGGCAGGGCGGACGGTCGTCTGCGATCTGCCGAGGTATTTCGGCGCCGAAACGTCCGCCGTCGTCGGACTGGCCGACCTGGTCGTGGTCGTCGTTCCGGCGGAACTCCGTGCTTGCTCGGCGGCGAAACAGGTCCTCTCCAGGCTCGAACCCCAGGCGACCCGGATCGGCGTCGCCGTCCGGGGGCCGTCGCCCGCCGGGCTGATCCCGCAGGAGATCGCCGACGCCGTCGGCGCCCCGCTCATCACGTCGATGGGCCGCGAGCGGTCCCTGTCGGCGGCACTCGACCGCGGCGAGTTCGTCCTGAAACATCGCGGGCATCTGGCCACGGCCGCCGCCGAGGTCCTCGCGGCCGCGCGCGGGAATCTGGCCGGTGCCTTGCGATGACCGACGATCTGGTCGAGCGGGTCCGGCGGCGATTGGCCGGATCGGCGGTCCCGGCGGATCCGGTGAGCGTGGCGCGGGCCGTCCGCGCCGAAGCAGGCGGCGCGCTCGGTCAGGACGCCGTCCTCGGCGCGGTCCGGCTGGCCCGCGACGAGTTCGTCGGTGCCGGTCCGCTCGCGCGGCTGCTCGAGAAGCCCGGCGTCACCGACGTTCTCGTCACCGCTCCGGACAAGGTCTGGACCGACAACGGCGAAGGCCTCGAAAAGACAGACGTCCGTTTCGCGGATGAGGAGGCCGTCCGCAGGTTGGCCCAGCGGCTCGCCCTCGCGGGCGGGCGGCGGCTGGACGATTCGCAACCGTTCGCCGACTGCTGGCTTCCCGGCGTGGGGCCGTACGGCCGGATCCGGCTGCACGCGGTTCTCCCGCCGATCGCACCCGCCGGAACCTCCCTCTCACTCCGCGTTCTGAGGCCCGCCACCCACGACCTCGCCGCGTTGCGTTTGCGCGGCGCGTTCGGCACCAGCGGCGCGGACCTGCTCGATTCGGTCATCCGGGGACGGCTCGCGTTCCTGGTGTCCGGCGGGACCGGAGCGGGCAAGACGACCTTGCTTTCCGCGCTGCTCGGCGCGGTGTCCCCGGCCGAACGCATCGTTTGCGTCGAGGACGCGGGCGAGCTGCAACCGGACCATCCGCAGTTCGTCAGCCTGATCGCCCGCCCGGCCAACGTCGAGGGCGCGGGCGAGATCGGGCTCGGTGACCTGGTGCGGCAGGCGTTGCGCATGCGTCCGGACCGCCTGGTCGTCGGCGAAGTGCGTGGTGCCGAGGTGTGCGCGTTGCTCAACGCGATGAACACCGGGCATGAGGGCGGAGCCTGCACCCTGCACGCCAATTCGCCGGCCGAGGTCCCGGCGCGGATGGAGGCGCTGGCCGCGCTCGGCGGACTGAAACGGGACGCGCTGCACAGCCAGCTGACGGCGGCGGTGCGGGTGGTCCTGCACATGCGCCGCCTGCCGAGCGGGATCCGGCGGCTGGACGAGGTCGGCGTACTGCGGTCACTGCGTGGCGAGGCCAAAGTCGTCCCGGTCTGGAGCAAGGGCCACTGGATCGGCGACGAGACACCGTTCGAGGAGATGGCGGCATGAGCCCCTGGTTCCTCTTCTCTTGCGGTGCAGGGTTGGCTTGCTGGCCGCCGAGATCGGTGACAGGCACTACGTATGTCTGGCGCCTTCCTCGAGCCGCTCGTGCGGGTTGGTGGCCGTTGCCCGCGTTACTCGTCGTGCCGCTCCTCGGGATCGGGTGGGGACTGGCGACGCTGGTGCTCACCTTGACCGTCCGCCAGGAGCACCGGCAGCGGGCACGGGCGAAAGCGGCGTTGGCCGAAGCCGAACTCACCGCGTCCGTGCTGCGGACGATGATCGGCGAACTCCGGGCGGGCGCCCATCCGGTGACGGCGGCCGAAGCCGCGGCGGACGCGTTGCCCGCGGCGGCCGGACGGCTGCGCGGCCTGATCGCGGCCGCCCGGCTCGGTGGTGCGACGGCCGATCCGGACGCGCCACCGGCACTGGTGAACGCGTGGGCACTCGCGAGCAGGTTCGGGCTTCCGATGGCCGACGTGCTCGACGCCGCGCGACGGGACACCGAGGCGGAGATCGGCTTCCGGCGTCGTCTCAAAGCCAAGATGGCCGGTCCCCGCGCGAGCGCCGCCGTGCTCTCCGTCCTCCCGCTGGTGTGCCTGCTGCTCGGCGAGGCGATGGGGGCGAGCCCGCTCCACGTCCTCACCGAGACGGGCGCCGGTCAGTCGCTGCTCGTCGTGGGCAGCGGGCTGATCTGGGCGGGAACGGCCTGGTGCCGGGCACTCACCGGGCGGGTGGCGCCGTGCTGACCGGAGCGGCGCTGATCCTGCTGGGCGGTGCCGTCTTCTGCTGGCAGCGCGTCGGCCCCGGGGTCGTCGCGCGGCCGGGACGACTCCTCACGTGGCTTCGGGAACGGGCGGCCCGGGACAGCGGTGTCTCCGAACTCCTCCGGTCCGCGGCCACTCTCGACCTCCTCGCCGCGTGCCTGGCAGGCGGGCTGCCGGTGCCCGTCGCGCTCGAGGCCGTCGTGCCGTCCGCGTCACCGAAGACCGCGGAGGCCCTGCGTTCGGTGGCGTCACATCTCGCCCTGGGCGTCGAGCCCTCCGAAGCCTGGGCACCGGTCTCAGACCGGCCCGGTCTGACAGAACTGTCCGTCGCCGCCGTCCGCACGGCAAGGGCGGGCACCGCGCTCGCGACTCACGCGAAGGATCTCGCGCGACGGCTGCGTGAGTCGCTCTCCGCCGAAGCCGAGGAACGTGCCGAACGGGCCGGAGTGCTGCTGGCCGCGCCGATCGGCCTCTGCTTCCTCCCCGCGTTCCTCTGTCTCGGTGTCCTGCCCGTCGTGCTCGGCCTGGCCGGTCGTCTCGACGGCATCTGAGTGCCTGTTTGGTGAACCCGCGTCCGGAAACACGGCGGGTTCACGCGTTAGGTCCGTTTTGCAGCTCATCCTCAGCTCCGCCAAGAAGTCTCTGATCGAAAGGCATCCCATGAGCAAGTTCCCCTCTTTCCGCGGCGACGACGGAATGGCGACGGTCGAATACGCCATCGCCACCTTGGCCGCCGCCGCGCTGGCAGCCGTCCTCTACCTGGTCGTCACCAGTGAGGACGTCGTCGCCGGGCTCACCGCGCTCATCGAGCGGGCCTTGTCGGTGAAGTTCTGATGCCCGGTGGTGACCGCGGCTCCGTCACGGTGGAGGCCGCGCTCGGCATCGTCGCGATGACCTTCGTCTCGGCCCTGCTGCTCGCCGGGATCGGGGTCGCCGCCGATCAGCTCCGCTGCACCGACGCGGCCCGCGAGGCCGCCCGGCTCCTCGCCCGCGGCCAGCCCGCCCGCGCCGAACAGGCGGTGCGGGAGATCGCGCCGTCCGGCGCCCGGCTGGACGTCGTCCGTGAAGGCGACGCCATCACCGCCGGCGTCGAGGCCGAACCGGTGGCCGGACTGCTGCCGGGCATCCGGCTGCGTTCTCGCGCCTTCGCGATCGCCGAGCCGGGCGGCGGACCGTGAGCGGGGACGATCGCGGCGTCGCGACCGTGTGGACCGCCTCGATCGTCGCCGTCCTGGTCTGCGCGGCGGCGTTCACCTTCTGGATCGGCGCCGCCGTCACCACCCGGCACCACACCGAGGCCGCGGCCGATCTGGCGGCGCTCGCCGCGGCCTCACACGCGACGGACGGTCCCGGTGCCGCCTGCGAGCGGGCCCGACAGGTCGCCGTCCGGATGTCGGTCACGCTGCTGACCTGCCGATGGGAGCGAGGCGACGCCCTGGTCGAGGTCCGGTCAGAGGAGTCCGGACACCTGGCGGCCGTCAGCCGGGCGGAGGCACGGGCCAGGGCGGGGCCGGTCGACCGGCCACCGTGACGGACGTCGCACGGTGAGCGGTCGTCCCGTCGATGACCGGCCGGTAGTACGCGCGAGTAACCGCCGGGCGCGAGCAGCGGTCGTTGACGTGCGGCGAGCGGTCAAAGCCATGATCAGCGCTCCGCCGAACGGTCCCGCATCGCTCGCGATGAGCATGGTCGCCGGGGCGGGATACCCTGCTCAGCCGCGACGAACGGCGCCGTACTGGTCGTCGAGGGCAGTTAATCGGACGTGCGGCGTTCGGTCCGTCGAGTCGGGCTACCGCACGTTCATCGCTAAGTAACCGCCGGTTGTCGCGTGGGGTCTTCTCCCGATGTGCAACTTGCCGTTTATTGAGATGTACGCCACTTCGAGAAGGTCGCCGGGTGGCCCACACACAGGACAGAGTTGACCTGAGGCAGGGACAGGAATGTTGGACGCGAATTGGCCGGACAGCTGGCGGGGCGCCTTCCGCATCGAGATGCGGGCGGAGGCGATCGGCCTCGCATGGCGTGGCTGGCCGGTGCTCCCGGGTGCCGAGCCCGCCGCGATCACCGCGGACGCCGACGACCTCACCTGGCGGCGTCCCGTCCCGGCGCAGGACAACTGGCGTGAACTGATCGAGACCCACCCGCACGAGGTCGCCACCTGGTTCGGCGACGACACGCACAGCCTCCTCGTGGCCACCGGCACCGTGCTGGACGCCATCGAGGTCGACGACGAGCTCGGCAAGGCGGCCGCCCGCCTGCTGCGCGCCACCGGTCACCCGGCCCCGATCGTCGCGATGCCGAACGGCCGCTGGCTGTTCCTCACCACTGTCGCCGCGAGCATCCCGCGGGAGCTGGCCGACCACGCGTCGATCGAGTGGCACGGCGCGAACGACTACATCCCGCTGCCCCCGTCGCCGTTCCAGCACGGTGTCGTGCACTGGCGGGTCAAGCCCGAGGTCTGGGGCTGGCAGCTGCCCGAGGCCGCCGACGTGCACGACGTGCTCGTTCGCGCGCTGACCGGTGACAAGGCCGCCGCCCCCGTGGCGACCCTGACCACCGCCGCCTGATCAACCCATAATTTCAGCCACATCGCTTTCAAACCACCAAGTGGCCTGACTGAGACCCGTGCTGACGCAAAGCCCCGAGCACGGTGTCCAGTACGGCCACTGCCCCCGCCTTGTCCAGCGGATCGTTGCCGTTCCCGCACTTCGGCGACTGGACGCAGGACGGGCAGCCGGCCGGGCATTCGCAGGAAACGATCGCCTCCCGCGTTGCGGCCAGCCAAGGGACAATTGCGGCAAACCCGCGATCGGCGAATCCCGCACCCCCGGGATGGCCATCGTGCACGAACACCGTCGCCTCCCCGGTGTCCTCGTGCCACGCGGTAGACACCCCGCCAATGTCCCAGCGGTCGCAAGTAGCGAACAGCGGTAGCAGGCCGATCGCCGCGTGCTCGGCGGCATGCAGGGCACCGGGGACGCGCGCCGGATCCAACTCGGCGCCCGTCCCCGGTGTCCCGCCAAGTTCCTTGGTCCCCACCCTGGAGCCTCCGGTCCCCACCGGCTCCAGAACCCCGGCCCCCGGCCGATGGCCCCCGGTCCCCGCCTCGCCATCGGCAACCCCAGGGCCATCGGAAACGCTGAGCAGCTCCGCCGAGATCGTGTACCAGACGGCGCGGGTGTGCAGGCTCTGCTCCGGCAGGTCCAGTGGAGTCTGGTCCAGCACCTCACCCGACAGGCGCCGTCGCAAGTAGCCGACCACTTGCGAACTCACCGACACCTCGCCGAGGTTCACCGTGATCCCGCCGTGCACCCGGGTCTCCTCGGTGCGCAGCACGCTGATGTCGACGATCTCACGCGGTGACGTCGTCCAGTCCGGATCCTCCGCGTGCACCATGGCGAGCCCGGTCTCCAGATCCAGTTCGTCGACCACGTAGGACGAACCCTGGTGCAGGTACACCGCGCCGGGATGCACCGCGTAGCAGGCGGAACCCGGATCGACCGTGCCGAGCATCCGCCCGGAATCGGCCTCCACCACGGCGATCTGCTCACCGCCGGAACCGCGGATGCCGACGTCGGCGTGCGGCCGGTCGCGTGAAGTCCAGTACCAGCCGCTCGTGCGGCGCCGGATGATCTTCTCCGCGACCAGATCGGCGAGCACGGCACGCGCCGCGTCGCCGCCGAAGGCCGCGACCTCCGGTTCGGTCAGCGGGAGTTCGGCGATGGCGCAGGCCAGCTGCGGTGCCAGCACATACGGGTTCGACGGGTCGAGAACCGCGGCCTCCACCGGGCGATCCAGGATCGCGGCCGGATGGTGCACGAGATAGGTGTCCAGCGGATCGTCGCGGGCCACGAAGACGACCAGCGCCGCGTCGCCCGCGCGCCCGGCCCTGCCCGCCTGCTGCCAGAATGACGCGAGCGTGCCCGGATATCCGGCCAGCACCACCGCGTCCAGCCCGGCGATGTCGACGCCGAGTTCGAGCGCGTTCGTCGTCGCCACGCCGAGCAGCCGCCCGGACAGCAACGCCGCTTCGAGCGCGCGGCGCTCCTCGGGCAGATACCCGGATCGATACGCGGCAACGGATTCCGCCAACGAACCGTCCACTTCGGACAGAATTCGCCTGGCGCCGAGCGCCGTCAGTTCGGCGCCGCGACGCGACCGGACGAACGCCAGCGAGCGGGCGCCCTCGATGACCAGTTCGGCGAGGATCCGCGAAGCCTCCGCGCCCGCCGAGCGCCGTACCGGTGCCCCGTTCTCGCCGGAGATCTCCGACAGCAGCGGGGGTTCCCACAACGCGACCGTGCGGGCGCCCCGCGGCGAGCCGTCCTCGGTGACCGGGACACAGTCCTGCCCGGACAGTTTCGCGGCGAACGCCGCTGGGTCGGCCGTCGTCGCGGACGCGAGAACGAAGACCGGCGAAGCGCCGTAGTACGCCGCGACCCGCCGCAGCCTGCGCAGCAGCAGCGCCACATGGGAACCGAAGACGCCGCGATAGCTGTGGCATTCGTCGACGACGACGAACGAGAGCCGCCGGAAGAACCGGGACCAGCGCGCGTGCGACGAGAGGATCCCGCGGTGCAGCATGTCTGGGTTCGTGAACACCCAGTTCGCGTGCGCGCGGACCCAGTCCCGCTCCTCCAGCGGAGTGTCACCGTCGAACGAGGCGGCACGCGCTTTCTTGATGTCCAAAGAGGACACGGCGCGTAACTGGTCGGCGCCGAGCGCCTTGGTCGGGGACAGGTACAGCGCCGAGGCCCGCTCGTCCTCGACCAGCGCCGACAGCACGGGCAACTGGTACGCGAGCGACTTACCCGACGCGGTGCCGGTGGAGATCACGACGTGCTTGCCATCGCGGACCAGCGACGCTGCTTCGGCCTGATGCCGCCAAGGCGTCTTGACGCCACTCGCCGTCAGCGCTTCGACGACCGGGGCCGCCGCCCACTCCGGCCAGTCCACCGAATCCGCCGAACGTGCGGGCAGTTCGGCCACATGGGTGACCGGGTACAGCGAAGCCGGGATCCCCGCCGTCGCGCGGTCGAGAAGCCGCCGCCCCTTACCGGATTCCGCCGTGCCGTCCACCTTCGGAAGCTTCGCACAGCACCCCGACAGAAACCGGCCGCCGCCGGACGGACCGGCCGCCGAAAGGGGGTGCGGATGATCGATACAGTGATCAGCCTCACAAGGTAACGGAACGTGCGGTGGCGGGGACGCCTTGCCGTCCTCCATCCCACTACCAATACACTCCCGCAATCCACACCGTCTGTGGCGAGCGTCATGTGAGACGTGCCTTGCAGTGCGACTAGCGTGACGTTCGGTTCAGATCCCCATGCCAACGCACGAGCCGACGGTTCCATCGGCGGATCGTCGTTGGTCAACGGCGACGTCTCCAGGAGGACGAATGTCCCGGCAGTTCCTCGCGGAGGGCGAACTCACGCTCTCCGGAGGTGGTTACACCATCGTCGGTGTAATCGCCGTGGTCGCCCTTGCCGCACTGGTCATCGGCTACGTTCTGCTCAAGGAGGTGCTGGCCGCCGGCCAAGGCACCACCAAGATGCAGGACATCGCGAAGGCAGTGCAGGAAGGTGCGGCTGCCTATCTGAAACGGCAGCGCAACACCCTCGTGATTTTCGGGGGAATCGTGTTCGTGCTGCTCTTCGCTTTGCCGGCCGAAGACTGGAACGAGAAGATCGGCAGGTCGATCTTCTTCCTGGTCGGCGCGGGATTCTCCTTCGCGATCGGCTACCTCGGCATGTGGCTGGCGACGCAGGCGAACCTGCGCGTCGCGGCCGCGTCGCGTGAGGCAGGCGGACGCGAAAAGGCGATGCGCCTGGCCTTCCGCACCGGTGGCGTCGTCGGCATGATCACCGTCGGTCTCGGCCTCTTCGGTGCCGCCGTGGTCGTCCTCGTCTATACCGGACAGGCTCCGAAGGTGTTGGAGGGCTTCGGTTTCGGTGCCGCGCTGATCGCGATGTTCATGCGTGTCGGCGGCGGTATCTTCACGAAGGCCGCCGACGTCGGCGCCGACCTGGTCGGCAAGGTCGAGCAGGGCATCCCCGAGGACGACCCGCGCAACGCGGCCACCATCGCCGACAACGTCGGTGACAACGTGGGTGACTGCGCCGGGATGGCGGCCGACCTCTTCGAGTCGTACGCGGTCATGCTCGTGGCGGCGCTGATCCTGGGTAGCACCGCCTTCGGCGTGCACGGCCTGATCTTCCCGCTCATCGTCCCCGCCATCGGCGTGATCACCGCGGTCATCGGTGTCTACATCACCAAGGCCAAGGCGGGTGAAGGCGGTCTGGTCACGATCAACCGCTCGTTCTACATCTCCGCGGGGATCTCCGCGGTGCTCTCGACGATCGCGGCGTTCGTCTACCTGCCCGGTTCGTTCTCCGAGTTCGGTGAGGCGTTCGCCGGTAAGTCCGGCAACCCGGCGGTCATCGCGACCCTCTCGGTGATCATCGGCATCGTGCTCGCCGCGGTCATCCTCAAGCTCACCGGCTACTACACCGGCACCGAGTACAAGCCGGTCAAGGAGGTCGGCAAGTCATCGGAAACCGGTGCGGCGACGGTGATCCTGGCCGGTATCTCGGTCGGTTTCGAATCCGCTGTGTACACCGCGCTCGTCATCGGCGCGGCCGTGTTCGGAGCCTTCCTGGTCGGCGGCGGCGTCGCACTGTTCGCCGTGGCGCTGGCCGGTACCGGTCTGCTCACCACCGTCGGTGTCATCGTCGCCATGGACACCTTCGGCCCGATTTCGGACAACGCGCAGGGCATCGCCGAAATGTCGGGCGACGTCGACGAGGACGCCGCGCAGATCCTCACCGAGCTCGACGCGGTCGGCAACACCACCAAGGCCATCACCAAGGGCATCGCGATCGCCACGGCGGTCCTCGCGGCGACGGCGCTGTTCGGGTCCTATCAGGACGCGATCACCAAGGCGATCGGCGACGGCAAGGAGTTCGTCGCGAACATCGTCGGTCCGGAGACGCTCGTCGGTGTGATCATCGGCGCGGCGGTCGTGTTCCTGTTCTCCGGTCTCGCGGTCAACGCGGTGTCCCGTGCCGCCGGCGCGGTCGTCTACGAAGTGCGCCGCCAGTTCCGCGACATCCCGGGGATCATGGAGGGCACCACCCGTCCCGAGTACGGCCGTGTCGTCGACATCGTCACGCGTGACTCGCTGCGTGAGCTGACCACTCCCGGTCTGCTCGCGGTCTTCGCCCCGATCGCGGTCGGCTTCGGTCTCGGCACCGGCGCGCTCGCCGGTTACCTGGGCGGTGCGATCGCGACCGGCACCCTGATGGCGATCTTCCTCGCCAACTCCGGTGGCGCCTGGGACAACGCGAAGAAGCTCGTGGAGGACGGAAGCCACGGCGGTAAGGGTTCGGCCGCGCACGAGGCCACCATCATCGGTGACACCGTCGGTGACCCGTTCAAGGACACCGCCGGTCCGGCGATCAACCCGCTGATCAAGGTGATGAACCTGGTGTCGGTGCTGATCGCCCCGGCGGTCGTGCAGTTCTCGATCGGCCCGGACGCCAACGTCGGCGTCCGGATCGGGATCTCGCTGGTCGCCGTCGCGATCATCGTGGCCGCGATCGTCGTCTCCAAGCGCCGCGAGTCGGTTCTCTCCGACACTCCCGCGGAAGCGAAGGCGTAACGCCGGAAAGTACCGCCCGCCGGGCCCGTCACGGATTTTTCCGTGGCGGGCCCGGCGGCTGTCCGGGCAGGCTAATCTCTGCGCGTCACACTGAATCCCGATCCAGGGAGTCCTTGCCATGAGGCGTTCGCTGGCCTTGTTCGCCGCCGCTTTCCTGCTGGCTGGCTGCGGTGGCACCGAACCGACGGCCGCCGCGCCGTCTTCTCCCGCCCCCGCGGCCGGAGGCTCGTGGATGGACGGCTTCTGCGGTTCGCTGATCGACTTCGCCAAGATCGGCGAATTCAGGATGCCCGACTCGAACAGGACGACCCCGCGAACGCCCGGAACGCGATGGACGAGGCCTTCGGTGTGTTCGCCCCGGGTTTCGACAACGCCGTGACCGGACTGAACGGACTCGGCCAGGCGCCGAGCGCGGAAGCCGAAGCCGCTCGCAAGAGCATCGTCGACGCGCTGACGCCGATCCGCGACAAGGTCGTCGCCGCGAAGACCAAACTGGACGCCGCGCCGAAGGACGACAAAGCGGCCACGGTGGAGGCCGGGGTCGCGTTCCGGCAGATCGGGTCGGACATCAACGACATGCCCGACCCGTTCCAGCAGCTGGAAACGAACGCGTCGATGAAGGCGCTGGCCGGGCAGGCGCCGAACTGCAAGAAGCTGCCGTCTTGACCTTCTTTTCGCCACGTTGATTTGCAATGCCCCCCGGTATCGGTACCGTCGGGGGCCAGCTGGGAAGTCGTCAGGTCGGGAGGTGTTTTCGTGCGGCCGCGGTTCACCGTCCTTGCCGCGCTAGCAACAGGTATCGGGCTCGGCCTCGCCGGGTGCGGGCAGCAGCCCGCGGTGACTTCCCATGCCAGACAAGAAGGCCTCGCGACGGTCAGCGCGTCGCAGGCCGACCCCACCTCCGCTTGGGCGGAGGGATACTGCGGCGCGGCCGGCGGACTCGTACGGACGCTGGCGACGCTGCCCAGCGTCGACCCGAGCACGCCCCAGCAGGCATCCCGGACCTCCAGCGAGCTGATGGTCTCGGTGGTCGAAGGACTGAACCGCACCTCGGCCGCGCTCAAGAACCTCGGTCCGTCTCCGGTCGCGGGCGGTGACGTCTCGCGAACGGCCGCCGTCGCCCAACTCGACGACATCCGCGTCCGCGCCGACGACGTCCGCCACCGCCTTGACTCCTCAGCCGACGCCGAAGCGACGAAGACGGCGCTTCGCGACGCGAGGACGTCGCTCGACGAACTCGACCGTCTCGACCTTCTCAGGGGCCTTAACGACGTGCCTCAGCTCGCTTCGGCGAGCAGCCGGATCCAGATTTGCCAGGAATTGGTCAAGCAACCGCGCTGAGTCACCGCGCTATCACTGGCCATGACTCGAACTTGTGTTCTATTGTGTCGGGGTGGACGGGACGATCTCGCTCTTCTCGGCGGAGGCGAGCGGGCCGGGGCTCGCCGACCTCGCCGGTGTGCTGTGCGGGCCCGGGCGGATGACGGGCTTCGGGCGGACGGCCGCGCGGCTGTCCGCCGTGGTCGACGAGCCGTGGCGGGCGCGTGCCCTCGCCCGTGAATGCCGTCGGCGTGGTGCCGAGGCGCAGGTTTCGGCCGCCGAATGCGGGCGGCCGCTCGTGAGAACGCCGTTCCGGGTCGATCTGCTGCCGCTGGAGCGGCGATGGAGCCGAGGTGAAGAGAAGGCCTTGCCGGACGGGTTCCGGCTCGACGGGGCGATGCTGAGGATGTGGGCGCTGGCAGGCGGCAGCCCCCAGGGCAACGGTTACCTGCTCGCGCTCGATCCGGAGGCGCCGGAGACGCACGAGCGGCTGATCACGGCGCTGGCCCAGCTCGGCGTGCCGGCGAAAGTACTGAAGGGTGAAGAGTCGTTGCTGCGGGTCACCGGCCGCCGGCGGCTGGCGCACGTGCTGGAGCTGATCGGGGACGCGCCCGCCGGGGCGGAACCCGCCTGGCCGAGCCTGGTGCCCGTCGTACGCGCTGGTTGAAGCCCCAAGCGTGTTATGAACGGACCTTTCATAACAAAATTTGTTATGAAAGGTCCGTTCATAACAACCGGTGGAGGCGATCGGTCAGGGCTTCGGCGCCTTGCAGTTCGGGTTCGCCAGGTCCAGCTCACTACGCGAAAGGCAGGAGGTCAGCTGATAGGTCTGCTCCCCGTAGTTGATGCCCTTCCGCACGGTCACCTTCCCGGCCGCGTCGACCTCGCACGGGTTGTTCATCGTGCACCGCTGACCGCTTTCGTTGCCGGTGTTGTTGACGCCGACGACCTTGCCGGTCGAGGTCTCGATGATCGGCGACCCCGAGGTCCCGCCGATCGTCTTGCATGCCGAGGTGTACCGGATCGAGTCCTTCCAGACCCAGTCCGCCTCGTGCAGCTCGTGGACGAAGCCGTCGATGTTGCAGGAGTAGATCTTCTTCCAATATCCCGACACCACGTCCATCGCGACGCCTGCCGACGGACGGGTCGGCGAGAGCGTCAGCGGGGCGATACCGTAGGTCGCCTGGATCTTGGCGTAGCTGGTGTTGAGCTGGTAGAGCGAGACGTCCGTGTCGGTCATCGTCGCGTAGAGCAGCTTCTTCGCCTTGAGCGTGCCCAGCGACGAACGGCCGTCCTTGGACAGGAGGCTGAAGGTCCGTGACGAAGGCTGATTGACGATTACTTCCCCAGGGTCAGGGAAACCTTCTTGGAGGCAATGGCCGTTGGAAAGGACGAGGGCGGGGTCGTCGAGGCTCGCCGCGGGCGGCTTGACCACCGACCCGGAGCAGTTCGACAGCGCCACGGTTCCGGCGAACGTAGTCGTGGCCGCTTCCGCCGGGGCGGTTCCGACGAGGGCGGATGCGGTCAGCATGGCGAAGAGGGTGCCGAGGAGTCGTCGGGTCACGTGGAGTCCTTTCGGGTCGGCGTGGGTATCAAGTGAAGCGTTGACGGCCACGGTGTCACCACCGTCGAACGGAGGGTGTTCACCCCGTCACGCGGTACCCCGGGCGGACGTGTCCGACATCACGTGCTAGGTCTTGAAAGGAAACATCGGCGAGGTCAGCGGCGATGCGCTGGACACACGATCGGCGGCGTGTTGCACCACCTAGACGTGGTCCGGGCGGTGCGAGCGTGCACACTGACGGGTCGAGAGGCGGCGCGAAGGCGCCGAAGATGAGCGGAGAGCAGGACAGCGTGGCAGGAGCACGGACGAAGAAGACCGCGGCGTCGGACGACGGCGCGGGCCGTCGTCGGCTGGTGATCGTCGAGTCGCCGACCAAGGCCCGCAAGATCGCCCCGTACCTCGGCGCCAACTACGTCGTGGAGTCGTCCGTCGGACACATTCGTGACCTTCCCCGTGGCGCGGCCGACGTGCCCGCCCAGTACAAGGGCGAGTCGTGGGCACGGCTGGGTGTCGACGTCGACAACGACTTCAAGGCGCTGTACGTCGTCACGCCGGACAAGAAGTCCAAGGTCACCGAGCTGAAGAGCCTGCTGAAGGACGTCGACGAGCTCTACCTCGCGACGGACCCCGACCGCGAGGGCGAGGCCATCGCGTGGCATCTGCTGGAGACCCTCAAGCCGAAGGTCCCGGTCCGCCGGATGGTCTTCCACGAGGTCACCGAGCAGGCGATCCGCGCCGCGGCCGACAGCACCCGTGAGCTCGACGGCGACCTGGTCGACGCGCAGGAGACCCGCCGCATCCTCGACCGGCTCTACGGCTACGAGGTCTCGCCCGTGCTGTGGAAGAAGGTCATGCCGAAGCTTTCGGCCGGCCGCGTGCAGTCCGTGGCGACCCGGATCGTGGTCGAGCGGGAGCGGGAGCGCATGCGCTTCACCTCGGCGTCGTACTGGGACATCTCGGCGACGATGGACGCGGGTGCCGAGGCTTCGCCGCGGAACTTCCCGGCCCGGATGATCGCCGTCGACGGCGCGCGTCTGGCCACCGGCCGTGACTTCGGCTCGGACGGGCAGCTCAAGGCCTCGAACAACGAGATCCGCGTGCTGGCCGAGGCCGACGCGGTCCGGCTGGCCGAGGCGCTGAAGAACCGTGACTTCAAGGTCGCGAGCGTCGAAGAGAAGCCGTACACGCGGAAGCCGTACGCGCCCTTTATGACCTCGACCCTGCAGCAGGAAGCGGGCCGCAAGCTGCGGTTCACCTCCGAGCGCACCATGCGGATCGCGCAGAAGCTGTACGAAAACGGTTACATCACTTATATGCGTACCGACTCCACGACGCTGTCGGAGTCGGCGATCTCGGCGGCACGCAGCCAGGCGACCCAGCTGTACGGCAAGGAGTACGTCTCGCCGTCGCCGCGCCAGTACACCCGCAAGGTGAAGAACGCGCAGGAAGCCCACGAGGCGATCCGTCCCTCCGGCGAGGTTTTCCGCACGCCGGGCCAGGTCGCGAAGGATCTGGACACCGACGAGTACCGCCTCTACGAGATGATCTGGCAGCGCACGATCGCGTCGCAGATGGCGGACGCGAAGGGCACCACGATGTCGGTGCGCATCGTCGGTACCGCCACCAGCGGCGAGGAGTGCACCTTCGCCTCTTCGGGCCGCACGATCACCTTCGCCGGGTTCCTCAAGGCGTACGTCGAGGCTGTCGACACCGAGAGCGGTGGCGAGGCGGACGACAAGCAGAGCCGGCTGCCGCAGCTGGTCAAGGACCAGGCGCTGACCGCGACCGACCTGAGCCCGGACGGGCACACCACGTCGCCGCCGGCGCGTTACTCGGAGCCGAGCCTGGTCAGCAAGATGGAAGAGCTGGGCATCGGCCGCCCGTCGACGTACGCGTCGATCATCAAGACCATCCAGGACCGCGGCTACGTGTGGAAGAAGGGTTCCGCACTGGTGCCCTCCTGGGTCGCGTTCGCCGTGATCGGCCTGATGGAGCGGCATTTCGAGCGGCTGGTCGACTACGACTTCACCGCCGGCATGGAGGACGAACTCGACCGCATCGCCGCCGGTGACGAGCACCGCACGCAGTGGCTGTCGAAGTTCTACTTCGGCGGCGACATGGGCGTCGACGGTTCCGTCGGCCGGCTGGGTGGTTTGAAAAAATTGGTCGGCTCCGGCGTCGAGGACATCGACGCCCGCGAGATCAACTCGATCCCGCTGTTCAGCGATCCCGACGGCCACACCGTCGTCGTGCGCGTCGGCCGCTACGGCCCGTACCTCGAGCGCGAGGTCGACGGCACGTCGCAGCGGGCGAACCTGCCCGAGGACCTGCCGCCGGACGAGCTGACCCTGGAACTCGCCGAGAAGCTGTTCGCGACGCCGCAGGAAGGCCGCGTACTCGGCAAGGACCCGGTCAGCGGGCACGAGATCGTGGCGAAGGAAGGCCGCTTCGGCCCGTACGTCACCGAGCTCCTGCCTGAGCCCGAGCCGCTGCCCGAAGGCGCGACAGCCGCGCAGAAGAAGGCCGCGAAGGCGAAGCAGCCGAAGCCGCGTACGGGTTCGTTGTTCAAGTCCATGTCGATCGAGACGATGAACCTCGAAGACGCGCTGAAGCTGCTCTCGCTGCCGCGCGTGGTCGGCAAGGACCCGGAATCCGGCGACGAGATCACCGCGCAGAACGGGCGCTACGGGCCGTACCTGAAGAAGGGCACGGACTCGCGTTCGCTCACGACCGAGGACCAGCTGTTCTCGGTCACGCTCGAAGAGGCGCTGAAGATCTATTCGGAGCCGAAGCAGCGCGGCCGGTCCGCGACCGCGAAGCCGCCGCTCAAGGAACTGGGCGACGACCCGGTGTCCGGGAAGCCGATGGTGGTCAAGGACGGCCGCTTCGGTCCGTACGTGACCGATGGCGAGTACAACGCGACGCTCCGGAAGTCGGACAGCATCGAGGAACTGACCGCCGAGCGCGGTGCCGAACTGCTGGCGGAGAAGCGCGCGAAGGGCCCCGCGCCCAAGCGCAAGGCTCCGGCGCGGAAGCCCGCGGCCGCCAAGACGACCGCGGCCAAGAAGACCACCGCGACCAAGTCGACGGCGGCGAAGACGACTGCGGCCAAGAAGCCCGCTTCGCGCTCGACGGCCACGAAGACGAAGTAGCGCACTGTCTCAAGCGCAATGAAGGGGGCCTTTCATAGCAAAATTTGCTATGAAAGGCCCCTTCATTGCAATCAGGACCGAAGGTGCGCCCAGAAGTCGCACCGGTGATCGGCGCCGTGGTCGACGGGCCGAACCGCGTCCGGTGCCAGTGAGAGCACCGGACCTCCGTGAGCGAACGAGTCCCACCGCGGCGAACCGGCCGTGTTCGGATCACCCGTGCGGATGAAGGCGGTCCAGTACGCGATCATCTGCTCGGAGAGGACCGCCCGGCGGTGTCGGCGAGAAGCCCTGCGCCCCACAGGACGGTCGCGACGCGCCAGGCGCGCCGGAACCACCGGTGCCGTGGCCACAGGTCGTTCCAGTCGGCGGCGCGCAGGGGTTCCGCCCAGGGGCTCTTCGCGAGCTTCGAACGGGCCAGGGTGAACCGGGGACTGCCGGTGATGAACGAGACGCTGACGCTGACCGCGAAGATGATCAGCACGAAGATCGCCAAGGTGTCGATCTTGCGCAGCAGGATCGCCGGGTACAGCAAGAAAAGCACGGTCGGCAGCGCGCCGAGGGCGAGCGCGGGCAGGACGTCCATGCCGAGGCCCCGCAACGCGTAGTAGCCCGCGACGGACACCACGATTCGAGCAGCACCATGCCCGACTGGCGGATCGCGGCAGTCATGTCCGCCCCGGGCCGCGAGGTCGAACAGGGTCACCAGTTCCTCCGCGTAGGCGGTGAGGTCCGTTTCCGGCGCCCCGGCGAGGAGGAAGACCGGGCCCTCCACCGACCGCCGGATGGTCGTCGCCATCACCCGGACGTCGAACTCGCGGAACTCGCCGCTCTCCTGGCCCCAGCGGAGGATGCGTTCGAGCGCGCCGCCGAGGAAGATGTTCAGCAGAGCCCGCATCCGGGTCGGCTGCGCGGCGGCGAAGACGTCTTCGAGGACCGTGCGGACCAGTTCCTCCTTGTTCGCGAAGTGGTACGAGATCAGCCCGGTGCTCGACAACTTCGCCTCCTTCGCGATCTGAGCGAACGACGCGCGGGCGTAGCCGAGACCCGCGATCGTCTCGATGGCCGCGGCCACGATCTGTGCGCGCCGGGCACTCTCGGTGAACGTCCTCGCTTTTGCTTGCATGAGCAAAACCGAGCAAATCCGCCGACCGGATACCGCTCACCGACCGCTCGCCGACCGACCTCACCCGTTCGAACAAAAGTTCTAAAAATTGTCGGTACCAGGGTGTTCAATGGTCATGTGAGCACTTCAACGACCGCTGTCTTCGACGTCATCGACGAGGTCATCGCCCCGCTGGCCGCCGAGGTTCCGGAGCGTCCCTCGGTGATGGAGTTCTACGATCCGGAACTCGCCGTGCCACCCGTGCTGGCCGACGAGGAGCCGACTCCAGGGCTCACCCTTGCCGAGGAGGTGGAGCAGTACACCCGGTTCGTCAGCGGGATGACGGCGATCGGACTCGCCCCCGGGGGTGAGGTCACGCCCGAGGCCGTCGGGCTTTACCGCGCACTGCGTGGCGGGTTCATCCGCGGTGTGGTGACCGGCGTGTTCCCGGCACGCCCGGAGCCGTGGGAGGTCCGGTTCTTCGGCGACGAGGACTACACCACGGTGCTGAACAAACTCGGCAAGCGAGCGCGGCTGCGGTCCGGTTTCCTCAGCGCGCTGCCGGGCTGGGTGTTCGACGGGCTGCCCGACCACCCGACGGGCCCCGGCGAGACCGTGCGCATCCGGACGGACGCGGGCGGACTGATCCCGCTCGGGGCCCGGGAGGCCGTCGAGGTGATCCGTGAGGGCGCTTCGCGGCCGCGTCACGGCACCGTCCTGGTCGATCTCGCGGTGCGGAACTCGATCCTCGCCGAGTATCCGCACGGCGCGTTCGGCCTGGTGGACAACGACCTCGGCCGGTACCAGTTCAGCGCGGCGATGGACACCGACGGCAGCTGGACGCTCACCTGGGGTCCGGCCAGCCGGTCGATGGCCGAACAGTGGATCGTGAAGGCGGTGCAGAACCATGCGTGAGCCGACGACGGTGAAGGAACTGATGAAGCGCGGCGCCGAGCCGGTGCTGCGCGCGGTGCCCGAGCGCCGGAGCGTGTACCTGGGGTACGACCCGGAGATCACCGACGACGAGATCCGCCGCCTGTGCCCGTCCTACGACGAGCCGGCGGATCTCGTCACCCAGGCCGAGCGGTACGCGGCCAAGGCGGCGATGCTCGAAGAGGCCGGGCTGATGGAGAACGGCGAGATCCATCCCGCCGCGCTCCAGATGCACGGCGTGATGCTGCGGGGTTCGGTGCGAGGCGTCCTCACCGGTGTCTTCGCGTCCGCGCCCCGCGCGGTGCGGGTCGATTGCTACGGCGACGGGCACCAGGCGGTCGTCTGGCGGATGCGGTCGGGGCGGCGGACCACGTTCAGCCTGAGCGACTTCGGCGAACTGGGCGCCCGCGTGTTCGGCGGACTCCCGCATGTTCCCGCGGGTGAAGTGGCGCCGATGCGCATCCGGATCGACGAGCACGGCGTGCCACTGCCCGGTCAGGACGAAGAGGTGGGCCTGGTCGGCGACATGCTGACCAGGCCTCGGACCGGGACGGCGATCCTCGATCTGGTCGCCTTCGGCGGGCTCAACGCCGAGTACCCGGACTACGGATTCGTGATCGTCGACAACGACCTGGGGAGGTTCGTGTTGTACGCCGCCCCTTCCGAAGGGTGGCTGATGTTCGGTGGAATGGACCGCCTGGCATTGGCGGGCTGGCTGCACGAGGCGGTGGACTTGAGCCGGACGTAGCCGCTTCATGCGATGAGGGGGAGGGCGGGCAGATGGACCTGGACCGGCGCGCGGCGGACGCGTGGTTCCGGCGGCGAGGGCTGCCGATGGTCATCCACCGGCGAAGACGCGGCGCGGGCATGTTGCGCCGGTCGACGCCGGGGCTGGTCTTCCTATGCCTGCTCGACCTGCTGCTGGCCGGGCTGCTGAAGCTGCTCGACGTCCCCGAGTACGTGCTCGAAGCCAGGATGCGCGACAGCGGCCTCGCCTACGTCCTCGGCGTGCTGGCGCTGACGTTCGCCGTGGTCGTGGTGCCGGTGGTCGCCGGTCGTCTGATGGCGAAGTTGCTCCGGGCGCTGCACCGCACCCGGGTCCGGCTGGCCGTCATGGTCGTGACGATCGGCTTCTGGGTGCTGGTGCTGCCGCTCGGCGAGCGGCTCACCGGACTGGTGCCGTGGGACGACCCGCTGTGGCTCGCCGTGCTCACCAACCTGGCGGCGCTGGCCGTGCTGATGCTGCTGGTGCGGATCGGGGTCGGCTCGATCCTGACCTGGGCGGCGCGGAGCGCGGTCGCGCAGATCAGGGCCATCGGCACGCTGGCGTCGCGGGCGTTGCCGCTGCTCCTGCTGGTGGTGATGTTCAGCTTCTTCACCGCCGAGCTGTGGCAGGCCGTGGAACGCCTGAGCCCGGGGCGGTTGTGGCTGGTGGTCGGCTTCCTCGTGGTGATCGGGGCGGTGTTCCTGGCGTCGATGCTGTCCGACGAGATGAAGGAGCTGAAGTCCTGGACACTGGAACCCGGGGCGGCCGTCCTGCGCGGCACCCCGTTCGACGACGACACTCCGCTGCCCGGACGGCGTGCGCTGGCGAGAACCGAGCGGCTCAACATCGGTCTGGTGCTGTTCTTCGCCCAGGCGGTGCAGATCGTGGCGTTCGGAGTACTGGTGTTCGCCTTCTTCATCGTGTTCGGGGTGCTGATCCTCCGGCCGGAGGTGGTGACGGAGTTCGCCGGCCGTGAATCGGCGCCCGGAACACTGCTGGGTGTCCCCCTTCCGGTGAGTTCCGCGCTCATCAATGTCTCGCTTTTCCTTGCGGTTTTCTCCGGTTTGTACTTCGCCGCATCAACCGCGACAGATGCCCGGTACCGGCGTTCTTTCTTCGAGCCTTTGCTGGAGGATGTGAAGATCAGCCTTGCCGCGCGTGACATTTATCTGGCCCATTGGGCGGATGTGCGCCGGGCCGAGGTGGTTACCCTGGAAGCAGAGGACATTCCCTAGTGAGGTGGTCACCATGAACGGGAAGGGCGAAGCCCCCTTCTTCGATGCCCCCGAATTCGTGAAAGGCGACGGCACTCAGGCAGATCCTCCCGGCGACACATTCACCGACCCGATGTCCGGGCTGGTCACGACCAGTACGGCGCCGCCGTCGGACTCCCCGGCCGCGGCCGGGGAGAACCACCTGCCCATTCCCGGGCCGGTCCAGCACGACCCCGAAGTCGTGAGCCGGATGGTCAACGCGGCGATGATGGCGGACGAACAACCGGCCAGGACACCGGGCGGTGAGCAGTCCGTCCTTCTGCCGCCCGTGGGGATCGTCAGCACGGTCGGTGAGCAAGGCGCTACGCCGATCGGGATCCTGCCCCAGCAGCGCACGTGGCCGTCGAGGCCGCCGCAGTTGCTTCGTCAGCCTCGCCGGTTGAAGCAGGAAGAGCCGGTCGAGGTCGACGAAGAGGACGAGGTCGAAGTACGGCGTGCCAAGCGTTCGATGCAGCTTCCGAGGCTCGGCAAGCCGTCGTCGAACACCGCCGGTGTGATGATCGCGATCGCGCTCATGATCGTGTTCGCGGTCCTCGCCATTCAGCTGCTGGCCAGCCTGTTCAACAGCATCGCGGGGATCTTCGGGTAACCCGTCCGGCGGTAGCGCCGGACGGGGCCGTCCGTCCCCACGTCACCCATCGGGATACCCTGGCCATACGGTCGGGGGACTCGGCGCACACCCGGGTCGCTCGGCGCCGCGTGACTAGTGGGGTGGGCGTATCAGCGAGGGCGTGCAGTCGGTGCCCGAAGCGGGCACGGGTGGATCTTCGGGCCGTGACGCCTCCACCATCCACCGCGCGCGGCGGGTGCTGGCGATCAAGCCGTTCCGCCGGCTCTGGGGTGTCAGCTATCTGTGCAGTGTCGCGGACTGGCTGAACCTGCTCACGCTGACCGGTCTGGTCACCAAGCTGACCGACAGCTACGCCGCGCAGAACTTCGCGTTCGTCGGGGTCGTGCTGACGTCGCTGCTGCCGGGCCTGCTGTTCGCCCCGCTCGGCGGGCTCCTCGCCGACCGGTTCGACCGGCGCAAGGTGATGGTGCTCTGCGACCTCGGCCGGTGCGGGTTCCTGCTGTCGATCGCGTTCGTCGGCACGCCGTGGTGGGTGTTCGTCGGGAACTTCCTGGTCGGCTGCTGCGCGATGATGTGGATCCCGTCGAAGGACGCGGCGGTGCCGAACCTGCTGCGCCGCCCGGACCAGGTCGAGACGGCCAACCAGCTCGGCATGGTGATGACCTACGGCCTCGCGGTGATCACCGCGGCCGGGGCGAACGCCGTGCTCACCGGTAGCAACACCACGTTCCACTTCTTCCAGGGCGACGCTCAGCTCGGCATCGCGAAGATCGCCGTCGTCATCACTGGCCTGCTGTACCTGACCAGCGCGATCGTGATCGCCACCCGGATCCCCGAGCTTTCGCTGCGCAACGTCCACGCGGTCGAAAAACCCAAGGTCAAGGCAGCCGACGAGGAGAAGTTCGGCTTCCGCCAGATGATCTCCGACGGCGCCCGGTTCGTGCGGACGACGCCGTTGGTGCGCGGGTTGATGATCGGCGCGTTCGGTGCGTTCGCCGCCGGTGGCGCGGTGATCGGTTCGGCCAAGCCGTATTCGTCCAGCCTGCTCGCCGGTGACGCGGCGTTCAACCTCCTCGTTCTCGCCGTCTTCCTCGGGCTCGCCACCGGGATGGCCGTGGCGCCGAAGCTCGCCCGGCGGCTCGCGCACGACCGGCTGTTCGGGATCTCGATCGTCGCCGCCGGCCTGTGTCTCATCGTCGTCGCACTGTCGCCGCACCTCGCCGTTTCGCTGGTCGCGGTCGCCGCCGTCGGGGTGTGGGCCGGGACGGCGTTCCTGACCGGTGTCACCATCATCGGTTCGCGGATCGAGGACTCCATCCGCGGCCGGATCAACGCGATCTACCAGTCGCTGATGAAGATCGTGCTGTTCGGCTCGACGATCCTGGTGCCGGTGCTGATCAGCGCGGTCCAGACGACCGAGGTCGACTTGTGGGGCGGCACGATCACGATCGACGGCACCCGGCCGGTGATGATCGGCGGCGGTGTCCTGGCGCTGATCGCCGGCATCGTCGCCTACCGGCAGATGGACGACAGGCGTGCCGAGCCGATCCTCGCCGATCTCCGCAACGCCTTGCGCCGGAGCCCGCGCCGCGTCAACGGGCTGCTGATCGCGCTCGAAGGCACGCGCGCCATCAACACCGAGACCCAGGCCGCGCGGCTGGCCGAATGGCTGCGCGCGGGGACGCGTCCCGTCGTACTGGCCGCCGACCCGGCCCTGGACGACCAGCGGCTCGCGAAGCTGCTCTCGGGCGCTTCGCTGACCGGTGCGCGGGCGCAGGCGCTCGCCGCCGCCGCGGTGCGGGCGGACATCGTGGAACGGGACATCCAGCCCGCGCTCGACGCCGGTTCCGTCGTGGTGATGGAACGGTTCGTGGACTCGCCGCTGGCGCATCTGTCGGCGGTCGCCGGGCTGGACAGTCAGGAACTCGAAGGGCTCGCCGACTGGGCGACCAACCGGCTGCGGCCGGACATCACCGTCCTGCTGGACGCCGATCCCGGCACGGTGATGCGGAAGTCGGAGTCGCTGGACGCGCAGTGGCGGGTGCAGCATCTGCTCACGGAGATGGCCGCCGCCGACCCGGACCGGTACGTGGTGGTCGACGCGGACGGTACCGAGGACGAAGTGAGCGACCGGGTGCGGACCGCGGTCCGCGCGGTGCTCGTCGGACGGCTCGCCGGGCTCGCTCCGGCGGAGGAAAAGATCGAGGCGAGATGACGGAAGCCCCTGTGCTGATCGGTGTCTGGAAGCAGCTCGTCGGCCAGGAGCCCGCCGCGCGCATCCTTTCTTCGGCGTCGACGGCGGCCGCGCGGATCATCGAGAACCAGCCTGTCGCACCGGGGGCGATGACCCACGCGTGGCTGGTGACCGGTCCGCCGGGTTCGGGCCGTTCGACCGCCGCGAGGGTGTTCGCGGCGGCGTTGCAGTGCAGTACCGGCCTCGGTTGCGGGGAATGCCCCGGCTGTCGCACCGTGCTCGCCGGCACGCACGCCGACGTCAAACTCGTCGCGCCTGAAGGCCTTTCGATCTCTGTCGCCGAAATGCGTGCGCTGGTGCAGGCCGCCGCTCGCCGCCCGACCACCGGGCGGTGGCAGGTGGTGGTCATCGAGGACGCCGACAGGTTGACCGAAGGCGCGTCGAACGCGTTGCTGAAGGCCGTCGAGGAGCCGCCGGACCGCACGGTGTTCCTGCTGTGCGCGCCGTCCGATCACCCGGACGACGTGTCGGTGACGATCCGCTCGCGGTGCCGTCTGGTCACCCTGCGGACTCCGCCCGCCGAAGCGATCGCGCAGGTGCTCGTGGAACGGGACGGCATCGATCCCGAACGCGCGCGGTGGGCCGCGTCGGTCTCGAGTGGACACGTGGGCCGTGCGCGGCGGCTCGCCACCGATGAGGCGGCCCGGCAGCGGCGGGCGACGGTGCTGCGGATCCCGCTCGGCCTGCGGCGTCCGTCCGATGTGTTCACTTGCGCCGATCAGCTGATCAGTGCGGCCGAGGCCGACGCGGGCGAGGAGAGCAAGGTCCGCGACGAGGCCGAACGCACCGAAATCCGCACCGCGATGGGTGGTGACGGCATCGGAAAGGGCGTCGCCGGGGCGAAACGAGCCGCCGAAGCCGCGGTGAAGCAACTCGAGAAGCGCCAGAAGTCACGTGCGACCCGGACCCAGCGGGACACCCTCGATCTCGCGCTGGTGGACCTCGCCGCGTTCTACCGGGACGTCCTCGTGACCGCGAGCGGCGCGAACGCGACGCTGAACCACCCCGACCACGCGTCGGAAATCTCGCAGGCCGCCTCCGCCTGGGCGCCGGACTCGATCCTGCGCCGCCTCGAAGCCGTACTGGAATGCCGCGAGGCCATCGACCTGAACGTGAAACCCCGGATCGCCGTCGAAGCCATGGTCACCACCCTGCGCCAAGGCTGACCCGCGCATCCCCACCCCCCGCCCGTCCCAAGGGCAATGCCACTTACTTAGCATTTCCGCAGGTAAGCGAGGGTGCTGGAGGCTGTTCCAGTCCACTTCGGGCACGGATTGTGACGACTGGTGGCGTGTCGTAGCGGGTGCTGGCTGGGCCGGTTTTCTTCTTGTAGCGGCTTTGGGTTTTCTTCACGGCGCGGGGACAGCTGCGGTTCCG
>NZ_JADNQM010000058.1:0-34778 GCF_046269425.1 Amycolatopsis sp. cmx-11-12
CCTCCAGACCGATGGTCACATGCACCAAGGTCCGGTAGCCATTGGTTCCAGGCTGATCCGGACAGGCCACCGCGAGGTCCACGAGGTCGACCCAGGCGTCACCCTGACGTTCGGCTTTGCTGCGCAGGTCGGCCTGGCCGAACTCATCCACCGGGCGAGGTTTCGCATAGGCCTCCAGCGCCGCCGCGGTCCGGGCCCCGGCCTCGTCGTCGAGGAGGCCTTTCAGCGTCCAGAAGCCGTCTTTGCGGCGTTGCAGGGTCAGTTCGCGGCGGGGTTGGGCGGGTTCGGGGTCCTTGGGCTCTTTGCCGTCCGGGTCGAGCCATCCCAGCAACTGCTCCCCGAGATCCGACACCTGCCCAGGCCCCGCCTTCCGGGCCAAGTCGGCGAGAGTCTTCTCCGCATGCTCCCGATCCTCCACCGCCACCTCGCCGGGGATCTGCCGCAAGATCTCCAGGATCTGTTTGATCCGCTCCTCACCGATCGCACCGTCCGCCGCCGCAGCACCGGTCGCGGGCGCGAACGCCGGGATCTCGGTGCCATCCAAGGCGCGGGTGGGGTTCAGGTCGATCGCACGATTCACATACGGCCGCGCCTCACCCACAGACAACCCCGCGACATCAGCGAACCACGAAACCGTCGTCCCATAGCCGTACAAGTCTTTCACGCCACGAGACTCGACCTCGGCCAAATACCGGCCCAACCCGGCGGACGCGACCCGCATCACCTGCAGGAACTGCTGCACGCCGTGGGCAAGCTCCAGCTTGCCAGCGCGCCACAGTTCCTGCGGCAACTCGGGAAGGATCGTCTCGGACACACCCCCATAATACCGCATTCCTGTCGAACAGGTGTTCGTAATTTTACGTTACCGCGAAACGACACATTTACCACTGAAGAGTGGTTCGCGATAGGCAACACCGTAACTCCGAGCATGCGCGAGTAAGCGCTTACCCGATTCCCTGGGCGCGATCCGAAACTCAGGGAATCTCCTGATGCGCCCGCCACCGACCGCCGCGAGAGTGAAGCATGATCGTTTAGACCACTCGACAAAAGGAGAACAGTACGCAGTGACTTCACCCGCCGAGCAGCTCGAATCCGCCCTCACCACGACCCTGGAGGAAAAGCCGCACGAGGCTACACAAAGGACCTGCCTCCCACCCAGGGGTGGCACCCCGGGGCCAGGGTCGGAGCCGCCGCCGAACATGGCGCACTCCTCGCCTACAACGACAACGGGGCCGACGGAATCTGCAATCTCGAGAGCGGCCTGGGAACGTGGTTGAACCTGGCACCAGCAGGCCACGACCGGGATTTCACGCGGCGTCCCTATTCGGTCTGGCGCTGGCGGCCAGCCTTCAACGGTGACACCGTTTGGCTGCTCGGAGCCCTCGCCCCCGAAGCGGTCCGGCTGGAGCTGATCACCGGCCACACGGCGGCCGAAGCCGATATCGTGGATGGCACCTTCGCCGCTGAAATAGCCGTGGACATGGTCAGTCTGCGCGACGCGAGGGGAAGGCTCGAAGCCCACGAGGCCGCGTCCGAAGAAGGCCGCGCCGAGTTCGAAAGGATCCTGGCGGACGGGCGCAGGGAAATGGCGCAGGTCAAGGTCAGGGTCTACGACAGCGCCGGCACGGTCCTCTATGACGGGGCGGCGATCAACGCGACCGACTAGGCAAAGTCAGTTCGATGGGCTACCCGGACGGGGAGCCCATCGAACGTGCCTCAGTACCCCACGGCGCGCGACTTGGTATGGCGCGTGCGCCTCGCAAGCATCTTGTCCTGCCCGAAAGCCCGGATCAGCCGCGGGACACCGGCAACGATCCCGTGTCGTTCGGCTGCGTTTTCGGCATCAGCCGGGCCGGTGCCGTGTGGTGCCCGGTCAACCCGCGCAACGAGGCGGCCGAGAACCGGGAACTGCTCGACCTGTTCGACTGCACCTGCCTTCTGGTGCAGGAGTCCTTCGCACCGCTCGTCTCCAAGATGCTTCCCGAGTTGCCGAAGCTGACCACCGTCGTCTGTCTCGACGGCTCGATGCCCGGCGCCGTCACGTTCTCCGACTGGCTCGACGGCGTCGGCACCGAGCTGTGGGAGGAAACGCCGCCGGACGACCTGGCCCTGCTCGTCGGCACCGGCGGCACCACCGGCCGGCCCAAGGCGGTGATGCTCAGCGGAACCAACGTCGAGACGATGTCGGCGCTCACGCTGATGAGCTACCCGTTCACCGGGCGGCCGCGCTACCTGGCGCTCGCGCCACTGACGCACGCGGCGGGCGTGCTCTGTTTCCCGGTCATGGCGCTCGGCGAGGAAGTCGTGGTCATGCCCTCCCCCGACCTCGGCGAATTCCTCGGGCTGATCGAACGCCGCCGGATCACACACACCTTCCTGCCACCGACGCTGATCTACCTTCTGCTCGACAATCCGGCCCTGTCCGGCAGCGATCTTTCGTCACTGCAATGCCTTTGGTACGGCGCCGCGCCGAGGTCGGCCACCAAACTCGCCGAAGCGATCACCCGGATCGGACCGGTCTTCGGGCAGTTGTTCGGGCAGAGCGAAGCCCCGATGATGATCTCGACCCTCTCCCCCGCCGACCACGTCCACCCCGACGGTTCCCTTGCCACAGAACGATTCACCTCCGCCGGAAGGCCGACACCGCTCACCCAGGTCGCGATCATGTCCGACACAGGGGATCTACTGCCGCCGGGCGAACGCGGCGAGATCGTCGTCCGAGGTTCGCTGGTGATGCCCGGCTACTACAAGAACCCCGCCGCGACCGCGGAAGCGAGCGCGCACGGCTCGCATCACACGGGCGACATCGGGTACCTCGACAAGGACCACTACCTCTACATCGTCGACCGCGCCAAGGACATGATCATCACCGGCGGCTTCAACGTCTACTCGGCCGAGGTCGAACAAGCGCTCATGGCCCACCCCGCCGTGCAGGACTGCGCCGTGATCGGCTTGCCGCACGAGAAATGGGGCGAGCAGATCACCGCCGTTGTCCAGCTGCACACGGGCAAGACGGCGCCCGCCGGCGAACTCCGCGCAGCGGTCAAGGAACGGCTGGGCAGCGTCAAGACCCCCAAGGAGATCCTGATCTGGCCGGACCTCCCCCGGTCCAAAATCGGCAAGGTGCTCAAGACCGAGATCCGGAAACAGTTTCTGGGCAACGGCTAGCGCCGCGCGAGTTCTTCCGCCGTCGGCAGAGGCCACTCATAGCGTTCCTTGGCGATCCGAAGGTGGACCCACGTTTCCGCGGTCACCACGTCGGGCCTGCCGCTGATCTCCTCGAGCGTCCGGTCGAGGTCGCGGGCCGACTGGGCCGCGATGGTGGCGACGACGTCGAACCGGCCGATGGTCCTGGCCAGGAACTCGGTGTCGTCGCGCGCGGCGAGCGCCGCGGTCACGGCGTCCCCGGCGCCCCGCACGTTCAGGCCGATCCCGCAGACCAGGCCGGCGTCCGGGCGGGCACGGCTGAGCACCGGCGCGATCCGGATGACGTCGTGCTCCACGAGGTAGCGCACGCGGGTGCGGGTGGCCGACGGCGACAGCCCGACGTGCTCGGCGGTGCGCGCGAAACTCTCCCGTCCGTCGGCCTGCAACCGCAGCATGATCGCGAGGTCGCGGTCGTCCAGCCGCAACCAGGGTGGCAGCTGGCGGCCCGGCATGAACAGGCCCTTGACCACGTCCACGTAGACCAGGGTGTTGACCTGTTCCACCTCCGGCAAGCCACGGATGTCCGCCACGGTGCGGTAAAGCTCCGGGGAATCGGGCAACCGTAGCTCGGCGACTGTCTGGTACTCCCCGCTCACCGCGGACACGAACGCCGCGGCGGACAGTGCCGCGATGGCGTCCGTCGTGGCCTGCGACCGTCCCGAGGTGCGGATCGCGAGGTGCGCGTACGCGGTGAGGCCGAGGAACTCGGGATGGACCGCCGCGATCACGTTGAGCGAGCCGTCGGCCTTCAACTGCTCCAGCCGGGCCGAGACGGCCGACCGTGACGCGCCGACACGTTTGGCCAGATCGGCCACGCTCATCCGGCCGTCCGCGCGCAGAGCCGCGACCAGGGCGTCGTCCAAGGCAGTTCTCCTCCGCTGAATTTCCGCCGATAAGCGGCAACATATCACTTGCTCAAACCCATCCCGGACAGCATGGATAAGCGTTATGCCCTCGATCGACGACATATCGATCGTGAACACCGTCCGTACACAAGTGATCTGATTGCGCTCGGTCGTCCTCCTCGCTTACCTTCGCCCCACTTCACCGCCGAAACCCAGGAGTCCGCGCGATGCGCCTGTTGCCCCTCGATCGTTCAGTCCTCGACGCGACCGCGACGATCCTGCATCCGGAAGAGCTGGTGACCGTGGACGACGCCACGGAAGGCGCCTCCGCGGTCCTCGTGTTCGGCGAGGAGATCGCCGCGGTCGGCTCGGTGGACGAATGCCGCGCCCGGGCGGCAAGCCTCGGCCATCCGACGCCGGAGGTCCGACGATTGCCGGGCACCCTCCTGCCCGGCTTCGTCGACCCGCACGCGCATCCCCTGATGTACGGCCAGATGATGACCTGGGTCGACTGCGGCCCGCTGCGGGCTTCGTCCATTCCGGACATCGTCGCCCTGCTGCGTGAGGCGGCCGAGCGCACTCCGGCGGGCAGGCCTGTCCGCGGTTACGGCTACGAACATCGCAACCTCGCCGAGAAACGCCATCCCCGCAAGGAAGAACTCGACGCGGTCGCCGCCGATCGCGAGGTCTACCTCATGAACGCCAGCGGGCACGGCGGCGTGGTCAACAGCTACACGCTGGCACGCAACGGCGTCACCCGCGACACCCCGGATCCCGACGGCGGCGTGTTCTTCCGCGACGAGCACGGCGAACTCACCGGCGAACTCTCGGACGCGGCATGCAACATCCTCACCGGCGTCACCGGGGTGAAGGTCGGCCACCACGGACCGAACTTCCACCTCGAGGACGAGCCGGACGAGCACGAACGGCAACTCGCCGCCGCCCAGGAGAAGTTCTTGGCCGCGGGCGTGACCGCGATCGGCGACGCGCAGGTCACCCGCCGCGAGTTCGACATGTACCTGCGGCTCGACGAATCCGGACGGCTCAAGACGCGGGTGCACATGTACCTGCTGTCGCATCTGCTCGACCAGAGCCTGGAAATGGGCCTGCACGGCGCCTTCGGCACTCCCCGCCTCTCCTTCGCCGGCATCAAGTTCTACGCCGACGGCACGCTCGGCGGCTGGACCGCGTACTTCCCGGACGGCTACGTCGGCGACCCGTGCCGGACCGGGCAGCTCTACCACGAGCCCGCGGACTACGCGGCGTTGATCGCGAAGGCGCACGCGGCCGGTCTCCAGACCGCGACCCACGCCCAGTCCCCCACCGCGATCGCCATGGTGCTCGACGCCATCGAGGCCGCGCAGGCCCGAGATCCCCGCCCCGATGCCCGTCACCGCATCGAGCACTGCGGGCTGCCGTCGCCGGAGCAGATCGGGCGGATGGCCGCGCTCGGCGTCCACCCGGTCAACCAGCCGCAGCACTACTACAACTGGGGCGAAGGCGTCACCGACGCTGTCGGCACCCCCGGCGAGCGCTTCAACCCCCTTGGCGAATTCCAGGCGGCGGGCGTGCCGGTCACGCTGAGTTCGGACGCCCCGGTCGCGGAACCGAACCCGCTCGAAGCCATCCAGACCGCGGTGACCAGGACGACCCGGCGCGGCCACCGGCTCGGCGGCGACGACCTGCTGATCGACGTCCGGTCGGCCGTCGCCGCGCATACGATCGCCGGCGCCAGGGTGCTCGGCCGGGAACGCGACCTGGGCTCGATCACTCCCGGCAAACGCGCCGATTTCGTGCTTCTCAGCGAGAATCCCCTGACCAGCGAGCCCAGCCGGATCGCCGGTATCCGCGTGCTGGAGACCTGGATCGACGGCGAGGTGGCCCGATGACCGTCCAAACCGACACCCAGTCACTCCGGCGTGCCCGCAGGGCCGGGCTCGCGGCCTTCGTCGGCACCACCATCGAGTGGTATGACTTTTACATCTACGCCACGGCCGCGAGCCTGGTCTTCGGCACCGTGTTCTTCCCCGAAACCGGCGACCGGCTGACCGGGGTCGCGGCGGCCTTCGCGACCTACGCGGTCGGGTTCTTCGCCCGGCCGCTCGGCGGCATCGTGTTCGGGCACATCGGCGACCGGGTCGGCCGCAAAACCGCGCTCGTAGTGACCCTCACGATGATGGGCGCGGCGACGTTCCTGGTCGGCTGCCTGCCCGGGTACGCCCAGATCGGGACGTGGGCGCCCATCCTGCTCGTGGTGCTCAGGTTCGTCCAAGGGCTCGCCGTGGGTGGCGAGTGGGGCGGCGCCGTGCTCATGGCCGTCGAACACGCGCCACCGGGCAAGAAAACCTTCTATGGCGCCTTCGCTCAGGCAGGGAACCCCGCGGGCGCGCTGCTCGCCACCGGTCTGTTCAGTCTCCTGAGCACCGGTGGCACCGAATGGCTCAGCACGGTGGGCTGGCGGATCCCCTTCTTCGCTTCCGTGCTGCTCATCGGTGTCGGCCTCATCGTACGCCTGAAGGTCGAAGAGTCACCGGTCTTCGAGGAAAGCGCCGAAGAAACCGGTGCTCCGATCCTGTACGCCGTCCGGACGAACTGGAAGCCGATCCTGCTGGGCATCTGCGTGCTGCCCGTCGCGGTCGGCGGCTACTACCTCGTCACCACCTTCGCGACGGCGTACGCGACCGATCCCGCCGTCGGCGTCTCCGAATCGCTGGTGCTCAACGCGCTCACCATCGCCGCCTTCGTCGAACTGGCCGTCAGCTTCGGCGCGGCCTGGCTGGGAGATCGCTTCGGCCGGGTGCGGGTGGTCGTCATCGGGCTCGTCGGCGTCGCCGTGCTCGCGGCACCGCAGTTCCTGGTGCTCTCGACCAAGAACGCGGCGCTGATCATCGCGGCGTTCGTGGCGATGCGCCTCGCCATGACGGCGACCTACAGCCCGATCGCGGCCATCCTGTCGCAGATGTTCCGTCCGCGGGCGCGGTACACGAGCATCTCGCTGTCCTACCAGCTGGCTGGCGCGCTCTTCGGCGGCCTCTCACCGTTGGTGTCGACCCTGCTGTTCCAGGCGACCGGCAGTGTCTGGCCGGCGATCGGCCTGCTGATCGGCATGTGTGTGCTCAGCATCGCCTGTGTGCTGGCCGCACCCCAGCACACCGACGACGTCTAGCGGATCCGGAAGCGCCGCATGAGTTTCAGCCCGGAAAGCATGCCCTCGACATACTTTTCGTAGGTCTGGCCGCCACGGGGACCCATGACCTGTTTCTTGAGCACCGCCACGTTCTTCACGTCGGTGTACTTGAGCAGGCCCTGGTCCCCGTGGCGGGCGCCGACGCCGGAACTCTTGACGCCACCGGACGGCGTGCCCTTGGCGGCGTATGCGGTGGCCAGGATGTCGTTGATGTTGACGTTGCCCGACTCGATGCGCGAGGCCACGGCACGCGCGGCGCCGACGTCACCGCCCCAGACCGAGGCGTTGAGGCCGTACTCGGTGTCGTTGGCCAACGCGACGGCTTCGTCGACCGTGCGGTACTTGTGCAGTGCGACAACCGGTCCGAAGGTTTCGGTGACACCGCAGAGCATGTCCTTGGTGACGCCTTCGAGGATCGTCGGTTCGAAGAACGCCGGGCCGAGGTCGGGCCGGGGCTTCCCTCCACAAAGGACGGTCGCCCCCTTGGCAACGGCGTCGTCGACGTGCGACTTGACCCGGCTCAGATGGTCGACGGACACGAGCGAACCCATGTCGGGCCCGAAGTCGTAGGCGGCGCGGACGTCGAGCGCCTGGGTCTTGGCCACGTAAGCGTTCTTGAACTCGTCGTAGCGGGACTCCGGCAGGTAGATCCGCTCGATGTGCATGCAGATCTGCCCGGTGTTGCCGAACGCGCCGAAGATCGCGCCCTGCACGGCTTCGCCCAGGTCGGCGTCTTCGAGCACGATCATCGGGTTCTTACCGCCAAGTTCGAGGCAGCAGCCGATGAGGTTGCGGCCCGCCCGTTCACCGATCACCCGGCCGGTGGCCGTTGAGCCGGTGAACATCACGTAGTTCGCCTGGTCGATGAGCGTGGGCCCGACGTCCGGACCCTCGCCGCACACGACCTGGAACAAGCCCTTCGGCAGCCCGGCCTTCTCCAGCAACTCGACACCGTAGAGCGGGGAGAGCGCGGTCTTGTTGTCCGGCTTCAGCACGACCGCGTTCCCGGCCATCAAGGCCGGGACGGCGTCGGAAATGCCGGTGGCGAACGGGAAGTTCCACGGCGCGATGATGCCGACCACGCCCTTGGGCTGCCGGATCTCGGTCGACGTCGTCAGGAACGGGACAGGGCCGCCGCGTTTGGTCGGCGCCAGCAGTTTGGCGGCCCGAGTGAGGTAATGACTCATCACCATCGCCGGGTCGCAGGTCTCCTCGATCGCCATCCGGCGGTTCTTGCCGCTCTCGGCCTGGATGAGGTCGGTGACGATCGGCGCGTTGTCGACGAAGAGCGTGTGCGCCCGTTTGAACACCTCCAGCCGCTGCCTGAGCGGCGTCGCGGCCCACTCCTCCTGCGCGGCGCGAGCGGTGGTGAACGTCTGCTCGATGTCCTCGGGCGTCGACTGGGGCAGCTCGACGAGCACGTCGCCGGTGTAGACCTCGGTGAGCTTCCAGGTCGCGCCGGACGAGCCCGGCACCCGGGCGACGAGGCGTCGCAGGAACGCGTCGGTCACCGACGCCGGACGGGTGAGCGCGAGCGGTGTGACGGTCATGGCCCTCTTTCCGTCAATTGTCCGACAGGACGAGCTGCGCGCCCATCTCGCCGATCATGATGGCTGGCGCGTTGGTGTTGCCGCCGGTGATCGACGGCATGATCGAGGCGTCGCAGACCCGCAGGCCTTCGATACCGCGGACCTTGAGGTCGGGACCGACGACCGCGAGCTCGTCGACGCCCATCCGGCAGGTGCCGACACCGTGGTACACCGAGGTCGCGCGGTTCAGGATCGCGTCACGCAACTCCTGGCCCCGCAACCCCTTGCCCGGGTGGAGTTCTTCCTTGATCGAGCCGTTGAACGCCCCCGACGCGAAGATCTCGCGGACCATCTCCGAGCCCTCGCCGAGCACCTCGAGATCGGCCGGGTCGGACAGGTACTGGGGGTCGATGAGCGGCGCCGCCGTGGGATCGGCCGAAGCGAGGCGCAGCGTGCCGCGGCTCTTCGGGTAGATCAGCGTGGTCAGCACCGTGAGCGCGGGCCGTTTGTCGACGTCGTGCCGGATCGGCGCGTCCTGGTTAGGCGTCACGTAGGCCCACGGCAGGAGGTGCAGCTGGAGGTCCGGGACTTCGGCGGCCTGGGAGGTCTTGAGGAAGGCGACCGCCTCGAAGACCGAGTTCGCCAGGAACGTCGTGCCGGGCCGCAGCAGTTCGCTGACGAGACCGCGCGCGAAATACGGCGGCGTACCCCTGTTCTTGCTCGACGACGCGCGGAAGGTCAGCGCGTGGAACATGTGATCGTGCAGGTTGTCGCCGACCGGCAGGTCCGCCAGGACGTCGATGCCGTGCTCTTTCAGGTGCTCGGCGTGGCCGATCCCGGACAACATCAGCAGCTGCGCGGATCCGACGAAGCCCGCCGAGAGGATGACCTCCTTGCCCGCGCGGAGGGTTCGCTGCCCCCCGTTCGCGTCGACGACCTCGACGCCGACCGCACGGCCGTTCTCGATGAGCACCTTCTTCGCCAGCACCCCGGACTGGACCTGCAACGTTGCGGGCGCGCGATGGTGAATGTAGCCGCGCGAGGCGCTGTAGCGCAGGCCGTCGGCGGCGTTCTGCTGCATCCGGCTGACGCCCTCTTGCGACTCGGCGTTGTAATCGTCGAGGATCTCGCAGCCGATCGCGTCGGCGGTCGCCTGGAGGAACTGCAGCGTGCCCTCCTGCGGGATCTTGTTGCGGGTGACCCGGATCGGCCCGCCCGAGCCCCGGAGCTCGCTCTCGCCGTCCTCGAAGTCCTCCATCCGCTTGTACGCGGCGTTGACGCTGTCGGCGTCCCAGCCCTTGTTGCCCTCCGCGGCCCAGGAGTCGAAGTTGGCGCGGTTGCCGCGGACGTAGACCATGCCGTTGATGGAACTGGAGCCGCCGACCACCTTGCCGCGCGGCACCGGCATCCGGCGATCGAGAACGTGTTTCTGTGGCACCGAGTAGTAGCCCCAGTCGAAGGGCTTCTTGAGCTGGGGCACCGCGTGCATCGGGCCGACCAGGCCCGGCTTCTTGACGAGCAGCCTCTCGTCGCTCTTACCCGCCTCGAGCACGATCACGCTGGCACCGGACTCCGCCAGCCTGCCCGCGATCGCCGCTCCCGAGCTGCCCGATCCGACGACCACGTAGTCGGCCTCGTCGCCGCGCGGCGCCCTGTTCGCCATTTCCGCTCCTCGGTCCGCCACCGTGCAGAACTGTAACCTGTTCTAGTTCCGTCACCGTATAGCGAGACCACCCGGTTCCGCAACGCCCGGTCGTCGAGACCCGCTTCGCCGAGAGCCTCACCTTCCGCGGCGACCATGCCCCTCGCCATCGATCACCGACCGAGATCGGTCTACCCACGATCAGGTCGAGCACCGGCTCCGGCGAGTGGACGCGGCCGTGAGACCTACCGGAGTTCTCGATCATCGCTTTACCGTCGAAGAATCCCGAATCTCCGAAAGGACGCGTCCGCATGCGTACACGTAACGCTTTCCTCGCCGTCATCAGTGCCGTCGCCCTGTGTTTCACCATTCCGGCGACGGCATCGGCGGCCGAAGGCGAATTCACCTACCGCTACTACGATGAAGACGAAGAGCTCCAGTTCGGCACCCTGATCGATCCGCCGAGCGGCGAATGCATCGAAATTCCCGAAATAGCCGACTGGGACGTCGACGCGTTCCGTCCACGCAACGACACCGATTCACGTGCGGTGGTGTTCAAGGACGGCGATTGCGCAGGAAAGGGCTACTTTTCGCTCCGCCCCAACGGTGGCGGCGGCTCGGACACGCTTCTCCTGCGCTCGGTGATCTTCAGCTAGCCGAGCCGGGAACCGGATCTGGACAATTCACCCCGTTCACCGGAAAGATGGCCACCGGGGTGATTGTCATGGCGCGGCACGGTTTGATCTTCCTGGTTCTCCTCACCACCTGGCTGGGGCTGGTGGTTCCGAATGCCTCAGCCGCCGGACCGGTCACCAGGTACGAGGGCGAACTCGAAGGCGCCCGATATCTGGTGCTGGTGCCGGAAAACTGGAACGGCACACTGGTGCTGTGGAGTCACGGCATGTACTCCCTTGCCTATCCGGAGCCGGATCGGATCGCGCTGACCTCCCAGCTCTCGACCGAGTCCTTCTTGCTGGAGCAGGGTTACGCGCTGGCCGCGTCCCAGTACCGCGCCGTACGCGGCTGGTCGATCGAGGAGGCACTGACCGACCAGATCCGGTTGCACGACTGGTTCGGCCACACGGTCGGCCCGCCCCGCCGGACCATCGCGGCTGGCGAATCGGTGGGGGCGATCACCGCGACCCTGCTCGCCGAGCGAAACCCGCGCCGGTTCGCCGGGCTGATGACGTTCTGTGGCAACCTCGCGGGCGGGGCCGCGCACTGGAACTCCTCGCTCGATCTCGGTTATGCGCTGAACACCTTGCTGGACGCGAGGCTCCACCTGGTACGGATCACCGATCCTGAGGCCAACGTGGGCAGGTTCCTCGACGTGGTTCAGGCCGCCACCGAGAACCCGGAAGGCCGGGCCAGACTCGCCTTGACGAACGCCCTGGCGGAGATCCCCGGCTGGCTGGACGCCACCCGACCCAGGCCCCCGGACGTCGCGGAGCAGGTTTTCTGGCAGGGCGCCTGGGATCGCTTCTACCGCGCCGGCGCGTTCGGCATCGACAGGGTCGCCTTGGAACAGCGCGCGGGTGGCAACCCGAGTTGGAATGTCGGCGTCGATTACCGGCGGATCCTGGCGAGTGCCGGCGAGCGGCCGCTGGTGGAACGGGCCTACGCGGAGGCGGGGCTCGATCTCGGCGCCGACCTCGACAAGCTGGCGAAAGCGCCACGGATCTCCCCGGACCCGGCCGCGGCGGGCTATCTCGCCCGGTTCGGGCTGCCGCTGGGACGCACTCCGTTGCCGGTGCTGACCATGCACACCGTCGCGGACGGCACCGCGCCGGCGGCACACGAACGCGCCTACGCCGAGCGAGTCGCACTGGTCGGTGACCGGCGGAATCTCCGTCAGCTGTTCGTGAACAGGGCCGGGCACTGCGTGTTCACCGCGTCCGAAGAGATCACCGCGCTGCGCACCCTGGAACGGCGACTGGACGGCGGACACTGGCCTTCGGGTGACCCCGCCACGCTGAACGCCGAAGCCGGCGGGCTCGCCCCGGAACACCAGACGATCTTCGACGTCGTCGGGGAAGCCCGGGTGACGACGACGCCGGCGTTCGCGTGGCACTCCCCTCCCCCGTATCCGCGGGTCCTGCCGTTCTAGGTTCCGGTGAGGATCGTCAGCCCGTAGGCCGACAGGACGCGGTTGACCGGGAAGAAGTAGGTGGTGCCGCCGCTGGAACAGTTCCCGCTGCCGCCGATCAGCACGCCCTGCGCCTGCGTCCCGCTGACGAACGGCCCACCGTTGTCACCCGGCTCGGCGCAGACGGAAGTGCGGGTCAAACCGGTCAACGTTCCTTCGGGAAAGGTGATCGACACGTTCTTCGCCAGGATGATCCCGCACCGCCAGCCGGTGGTCGCGCCGTACTTGCACACCGAGGCGCCGACCGGGGCTTCGACCGACCCGGTGATCGTGACCCGGCTGTCGGTGGGCGGGATCGATCCCACCAGGCGCCAGTCGGTCGTATTGGTCACCCGGATGACGATCGCGCCGTTCGGCGGGAACTGCGCCGCCGTGACCACCCCGACCACGCGGCCCGCGCTGCGGACGGTGTCACCGGGCTTGCCGCAGGCGGAACTCGCGATCAAGTAGCCGACATTTCCCGAGACGGCGGCGAATCCGGCGGTGCACCGAGACGAGACGCTGGACTGCAAGAGGCTCCCGCCCCCGAGCGGGGCGGGAGCGCTCGCTTGAGCGAGGGGTGGCATGGCGAGGCAGAAGGCCAGGACCAGGCCGGACAGGCAGCGGAATCGGGGCAGTCTCATGGGACCCTCCGATGGCCGGGGAATGCCTCGATCCTAACCAGGCCCGGGGCTCCTGCCCATCGGCCGAATCGCGCATTCTCAGCGCCAGCCGAGCTCCGGCGCCACGTGCGTGAGGATGCTCTCCAGCACGTGCGCGTTGTACTCGACACCGAGCTGGTTCGGGATGGTCAGCAGCACGGTGTCCGCCGCCTGGATCGCCTCGTCCGCCTTGAGTTCCCGCACCAGCTCGTCCGGCTCCGCGGCGTACGAACGCCCGAAGATCGCCCTGGTCGTCTCGTCGATCATGCCGACCTGGTCACGCGACTCGCGGTCGCGGCCGAAGTAGGCGCGGTCCAGGTCGTTGGTCAGCGCGAAGATGCTGCGGCTCACCGACACCCGTGGCTCACGTGTGTGGCCTGCCTCTTTCCACGCGGCGCGGTAGGCCTCGATCTGCTTGCGCTGCTGAACGTGCAACGGCTCACCCGTCTCGTCGTCCTTGAGCGTGGAACTCTGCAAGTTCATGCCCAGCTTCGCGGCCCAGACCGCCGTCGCGTTCGAACTGGAACCCCACCAAATGCGCTCACGCAGTCCCTCGGAGTACGGCTCGAGCCGAAGCAACCCCGGCGGGTTGGCGAACATCGGGCGCGGGTTCGGCTGCGCGAAGCCCTCGCCGTCGAGCAGCTTGAGGAAGACCTCGGTGCGCTGCCGGGCCATGTCCGCGGCGGTCTCCCCCTCCGCCGGGCCGTACCCGAAGTAACGCCAACCGTCGATCACCTGCTCCGGGGATCCCCGGCTGACACCGAGCTGAAGCCTGCCGCCGGAAATGAGGTCGGCCGCGCCGGCGTCCTCGGCCATGTACATCGGGTTCTCGTAGCGCATGTCGATCACGCCGGTCCCGATCTCGATCTTCGACGTCCGGGCACCGATCGCCGACAGCAACGGGAACGGGCTACCCGCCTGCCGCGCGAAGTGATGCACGCGGAAGTACGCGCCGTCGACACCGAGCTCCTCGGCCGCGACGGCCAGATCGATCGACTGATGCAGGAAGTCGGCGGCGGACCGGGTCTCGGAGTGCGCGCTCGCCGACCAGTGGCCGAACGAGAGGAAACCAATCTTCTTCACGCCTGTGTAAGCGTCCGATGACCGGGTTTGATTCCCTGCCCCGGCGTCGCACCGCTCGCAGATAGCCACGCTAAGTCACCAATGGTCACCCTATGCTTTTACGGCTCCCGACCTGCTGACTTACTCGCAATGTTCGGCACATTGGGGGCATCGCAGCTGTCGGACGGTAACCGATCATCGTCTCAACGTGAGTCGTCGTGACGATACGTACCCCCCTGATTCAGGCCCCCTGGGCGGCGTATAGTCTCTTCATCAGCAAGTCCGAGTGGCGGAATGGCAGACGCGCTAGCTTGAGGTGCTAGTGTCCTTAACGGACGTGGGGGTTCAAGTCCCCCCTCGGACACACGCATTAACCCTACGGGGTGGGCGGATGGTCACATCGACCGTCCGCTCTTTTGCGTTATAGACCATCTCCAGGCCGATCTCGCCATAGAGCTCCTGAAGTCTTCCCGGGCTCGCGTTCCCGACCTGTCGTCCCAGCTCGCCGAACGCATCGACCATCGCTTCGAGTTCGGCTCTGCCGATCGACTCCTCAGCCGGAGCACGCGCTAGATCCTCCTCAGCAGCGTCGCGCTCCTCCTTCGCCCGGTTCAACGGTTCGATCAGCGCTCCAGGATCCGCACCCGCTTCGATCGCCTCCTGAAGCCTTGCGAGTCGGGTTTTGGCTTGCGAGAGCCGCCGCCGCGCTTCCTCGGATCGCTCCAGGTTCACAGCGACCTCACCCGCCACTCCGAGCATCGCAAGCACTGTCTTCTCGCGTTGCTCTGGAGAGAAGACCTGGCTGATGTACCCGTTGACAGGCTCAATGACGGCAGCCTCGGGCAGGTACACGTTCTTCGGGTGATCCACGAGAGCAGGCGAGCCAGGAACAAGTGTCCGCGCGGCACACCGGTAGTAGATCCGGCTCTCGCGGGGCGTCCCTTCCATCTTGCGTAGACAGTGCCCGCACCGAACCCGACCGCGAAACGCGTACACCCACTTCGTGGCCCGCGGTCCGCGCTCCAGCTTCCGGCGAGCAGCCAGGCCGCCCGCCGCCCGTGACCGCCTGAGCAACTGGACTTCAGTGAAATCCTCGACCGAGACAATCTTGGGATGCGCGGGCTTACGCGAACGCACGACACGATCCGGTGCCGCCCTCCGGAACCTGGTCACGTTGCCCGCTGCGACATCATCCGGGTTCAACAGCATCTCTTGCCGGGACCATCGCCCGAAGAACGCGTAGCCCGTGTACCGGGGGTTCTCCAGGATCGACCTGATCGTGCTTCCTTGCCAGCCGTCCGCGAGTCGATGACGGTTCTGATCCGGCCGCCGCGCGGAGGGACACGGCACACCATCGCGATTGAGCCCGTTCGCGATCGCCCGGTCACCCTTGCCGTTCAAGTACTCCTCGAAGATTCGCCGAACAACGTCAGCCGACTCGTCCGGCACGAGCACCCGCAGTCGAAAGCCTTCGGCCGCCTTCCTCGGGTTCGGGTGAGGACCGGCATCGGTGACGACGTACCCGTACGGCGCTCGTCCTCCCTGATGTCGCCCTTCGTTGAGGACCTGGGCGTCCATTGCCGCTCGCACACGAGCTTGAACGTGCTGCCTCTCCGACTCGCTCATCCCTCCGAGCACGCTCATGAGCATCTTGTGTGAAGGGTTCCGCGGGTCGAACCTCCCACCCAATTCAGGAACCCACAGTTCGACCCCGTAGGCAGCGAATCGGGGTGCGATCAGAGAGAACTGGTTACCGAACCAGCACCGTGTTCCCTCACCGACCACAACCGCGTTCCAACTGCGCCGCGGCTCCTTCAGCTCGGCGAGTAGCCGCGAAGCCTCCCGTCGCCGTTCCCATGGCACCGAGCGCGACTGCCCGATGTCGAAGAACTCGGCCGCTATGTGACCGCCCATCGGCTCGACGAACTTTCGAGCGTTACCGAGCTGCCAGCCAAGGGACGTCTCCGGGTCCTGATTGTCCTCGGTCGAGCATCGACCGTAGAACGCGACGGCGCCAATCCCGTCGTCGACCGGCTCAACAGCCTGAACGCCCAAGATCTCGTCCAGCGTCGCCCACGGATCATTGATGAAATCAGCCGCCATGCTCGGCCCTCTCTGTCCAGTCCAGCAAGTGAACCTCGCTCAACTCGATCAAGATCGCCAGGAGTGCACGAGCCACAGCTGGCGTCAAGTCGAACATCTCACCTGGCAGAGTAACCTTAACTGGCTCTACGCTCGAAGAGCTCGCACTCATGCGCGGCCACCCTCGGCGCTGTTACCGTATCGCCTGGTCAGCTCGGCGATAGCTCTCTTGATTTCAGCTGTTAGGTAACCGCGCACCTGCCGTGTCTCGCCGCTTTCGGTCGTGATCCGATCCCGCGTCGGCCGACATCCCGCCTCGCTCAGCTGCTGCGCGAGCGTCATCCGGTCGATCTTCAGCACGTCTAAAAGTTCCGCAGTCGGCACGAACTCGCGGCCTTCCGGACCAAGGTCGTCCCCGAGGTAGTCGACGATCGACGCGAACGGTTCAGGCAACTCGCCAACCGCGTCACCGCCGCCACCTGCACCGATCTCCTTGACCACCGCAGCGTGGTCGAGAACCAGCGTCACGTCCTGGCCCGCCGCGTGCCCGGTCAACGTCCCGGCCGCTTCGCGCAGCGCCCGGCCCTGCTCGCAAATCGTCCGCCAGTCCTCGTTCGGCATGTAGTAGGTCCGGACGGTCATCGCGAGCACATCGGCCCCGGCCGCGGTGTCACCGTCCGGGCGCAGGATGCCCACGCCCTTGTGCGACGGCAGCAGGCGAGACGAATCGAACCCGCGCGTGTTCATCTGCTCGCCGAGCACGATGTTCGAGTCGCGCCAATCCATCACTCGGAGCGCGAACCGGGAGCCGAGCACCGCACGTAGGCCGGACGGAATCGTCTTCGAGTCCGGCCGCTGCGTCGCCAGTACGAGCACGATCCCGGCAGCCGGCCCCTTCTTCGCCAACCACGTCAGCAACTCGCCGACGTACTCGCCCGCCGTCAGTCTCTTCCCTTGGACCTCGATAGATGTGCGGTCCTCAAGCGGAACTTGAACCTCATCGATGAAGATCGCCGTAATCGGCATGTCCAGCGCCTTATCGCGAGACATCTCCGGGGTGACCTTCGACTCCGGGCACGTCAGGTCATCGAGATCCCGCATCCGCCGAAACCTCGACTGAACCTCTGCGACCAGCTCGGCGAGCCAGCCGATGAGGGCCAGGACATGCTCGGATTCGTCGCCCGCCATGAACCGATGCGCGACCTTGCCGGCCGAGTCCCAGTCCTTGCCCGCCTTGAAGTCGGCGACGTACAGCCGCACCCACGCGTCCAGGATGAGTCCAGAAGCAGCGAGCCTGGCAGCGAATGTCTTGCCCTGCCGCGGAATCGCGCCCACGAGCAACGACGTCCACACCAGAGGGAGATCGATCCGCCGATCCCGCGCGTCTCGCCCAAAGGGAACCGGACGCCACGCATCCCACTGGGCCGCTCCGAGTAGCGGCGTCCGTAGCGGTGGCGACGCGTACGGGTCTTCGTCGGCAACCCACATCGAGACCCGCCCCGCATGACCGCCATTGCCTCGGACGCGTTCCACGATGAGCTGCACCTCATCGACCGCCAAGGCGGACGCGAGCGCGTCCCGGTTCTTCACGACATCCGCAGCCTTGCGGGTGGCGGGCAGGTCGACCGTGACGGCCCAGCCATCACCGACCCGAGTTGCCCGCTCGACCAACCTCAGCGACTCGTCCTTGCCGATGAGCTTCGCATCCCGAAACGCGTCCACCAGCACCTGCGGGTCCATCGTCCATGTCAGTGTGCGCGGACCTGCGAGCGCAGGTTTCCGTCCCGGGCTCCCGTCTTTGCGTCGACCAAGAATCGCCAAGGCGACCGCTGCACCAGCCCCTGCCATCCACAATGGATCGGCGCCGTACAGGAGATTCACCATCGCGACCGCCAGAGCAACGACGGCGAGCACCAAGCCCGTGACTTTCCAGCGGAACAGCGTCAGCCCGCGAATCTCGGTGAACTTATCGGCCAGTTTCTCGGACTCCTCTGCCGCAGCTCGATAGTCCCGCACTGTCACCCAGCCACGCCACCACCGCGCACCGACCACCACCCCGCGAACAACCGCCTCGAGGAAGCGCACCGGTGACATGACCAGCCAAGCAACCGCGTCCTTCGCGGCCTGAACCGCTTGCGGTTTGCTCTTGAGCCACAACGGCACGCGTTGCGAGTGCAGCCACCACATCACCAGCCGGTTGCGACGTGTGCGGCGACGTGGTTGCGGCAACGTGTCATCGACCAGCTCGCCATCCAGCACGGGATCTGCCTTCACTGGCAGTGCGCCTGGCTCAGTCATCGGCCACCTCCGCGCGCAACGCACGCGCCAACCGCGGCGACAATCCGCGTGAACATCCGGTCGCCTGCCGGATCCACGCCGGCGTGACGTCGACATCGGGTGTCCAGCGTCGCCGAGCGTCGGCCAGGTAGTCAGCGAACAGCTTCCGGCGCCCGGCGTTCATGGACTCGCCCTGAACACCTCGCCGTTCACCGGCAGCCACGATGGCAGCATCGGTCAGCTTGTCGCGCAGATCAGTGATCGCCTCGACCGCGGCGAAGACGACCAGCGGAGGCACCGAGTGCAGGACGATCGCCGCTGGATCCCCCTCCGCATAGGACGTCCACGTGTTCATGACGTAGGTAGCGGCGAGCGTGAACCACTTCGCCCGCCGAACCCATCCACCGGTGCGAACCTGGTACCGGGCAGTCACCTGCTCCGCGCGAAGGATCGCTAGCAGCACGAGGGACACCGTCGGATCCAGGACCCACGCAGCCAGCCACGGAAGCGACCACGGCTGAGTCCCTGTCGATGCGAAGGTCTGGACGTTCGTCATCGTGAACGCCAGTCCGAGGACAATCCCGGTCCAGCACATCCAGTCGACCTGCCGACGTACTCGTTCGACCCGTAGCGCAACGACGTCCGGATCGGTCTCATACGCCCGCACCTCTGCGGCTTCGGCCGCGTCCTGCGCCAGCCGTTGCGCCCGCGTCATCGGCGACCACCCCGCTTCGAGGTGTCGACGGTCGTCACGGTCATAGCGCGAGTCAGCGCATGGGAGGCGAACAGCGCGGGCAAGCCGAGCACCGCGGGGCGCAGCCACGTGCTGCTCGGATGTGAGAGAACGACCCACTGAACAGCCACGACCAACCCAGCGTTGAAAAGCACGCGGCCGGTCAGAGAGACCAGACGTGCTCCACTTCGGGTCTTCTCCGCCGCGGCCTTCGCCCGGCGAGCGCCGGCTCGCCAAACCCAGAGCAGCACAATCAGCACGCCGACCCCGGCGAGTATCTGCGTTGGCGTCAAGGTGAGGCCACTCATCGTGCACCTCGCTCGATCCGTTCACCGCGCCGAAGCCAGTGCGGATGAAGTTCCCGACGCTCGTCGTCGGTCATCCCGCCCCAGACACCGGCCGTGCCCGTCCCGGCAGTGCGCAGCTCCAGTTCCAGACACTCGTCCCGGACCGGACATCCTCCGCACAGTCGGTCGGCGAGCTGCTGATCGGTCTGCGCCGGCGGCGGTTCCCCCTCCGCCGATGGCCACATGCAGACCCCTTCGCCGGTGACGATGGCGGTCAGGACGTCCGAGGGGATCCACCGCAGGCGGTCCAGCCGCCACGCGATCCCGATCAGCCGGAGGTCATCGGCGTGCATACCGCACCTCCGTCCTGCTTCGTGGTGCCGAGCAGCCGAGCGAGTTCGGTCGACGACACCCGCAGACCGGACCGCGAGCGAATCGCCCTCAGCTGTCCGGTACGGATCGCCCGACTCAAAGCCGAGCGCGGAACACCCAGAATCCAGGCGGCCTGCTGAATGGTGTGGAAAGTCATTTGCGAGTTCATAAGAAAGACCAATCTGATGATTTCAAGACTATGTTGTTGATTTCAGCGCTTTGAATGGCGCGTTCGTCCGACGCGCCGCCGCTAATGCGCTAGGCGACGCGATAAAAGCTCGATGAGCCGCTAATCTCAGCGCTGAGGCGGAGCGCGGAGGGATACGTGTCGGAAGACTGGGCGGCAGTCGCGAAGGCGATCAACATGCGCGTCAGCGAACTTGGCTGGCGGCAGCGCGAGCTTGCTGAGCGGTCGCACGTGTCGCAGGCGATAGTGCGCGAGTTGCAGCACCACACCGTGGAGCGCCGCCGGAGCGCCCGCACGCTCGAAGCCCTGTCGACGACGTTGGGCTGGCACCCACAGCATCTGTTGGCAGTGCTGCAAAACCGCACTCCACCGCACCCAGACGAGCCGGCCGACGACGGGCATGATCTCTGGCCCCGACTGGACGCTCTCGAGCAGCGGATGGCTGAGCTCACTGAGCGTCTCGAAGACATTCAGTCGAACCTCGCGATCGTGGTCGAGCATGTCCGTTCGAAGCGTTGAAGGCGGGCGATTCGGGCTGGTGATCCAGGTGATTTCCATACCTAGAATTCAAGGCCGAATCAGCGCACGATCCCATGCACAACCAGTGCGGAGGCACTGCACAACCACTGCATATCCGCTGCACATCGACTTTTCGGCGCGCCGATGAGCCGGGCCAGCGAATGGACCGGTAGATCAGCGTCGGCACTTCAAGCCGCACTGAGGCTGAGCAATGAGCGGTTCGCCGAAAAGCTAGGTGTTGCCGCGCGCACCGTGGCGTCATGGCACAAGAAGCCGGACCTGGTCCAGCAGTCCGAGATGCAACAAGTGCTCGACACCGCGTTCGAGCAAGCGTCGGCGGCGGAGCGTGCGCGTTTCGCCGAGCTGGTCGGCGAAGCGCCGACCGCTCAGGCGGTATCGGGCACCACTGAGGACGAGCGACTCACGGCTGATCCACACATCGGGGCAGCTCTCGAATGGCTCGACCGCTCGGCCCGCTGGACTCCCGGCACGGCCCGCCGCGCGGTCGCTGCGCGCGTCGCCGATGTGACCGTCCAAGACCTCCACAACCGCGGAACCCGACGGAGTTGGGTGAGCCAGCGGGAGGTCGTCGACGCGCTCCGCCAGTACTACGGGCATCAAATCGAGAATCACGGTCTGTACGGCGGACGGATCGGCGCTGGCACCGTGAACACCAGTGTCCTGACCTGCTTCGATTGGCTGGATGTGGCCTGCGAGCTGCGACCAGAGCAAGAGCGGTTCACGGCAACGAATGCCCGGCCGGACGCGAGCCTCGAACTCGATGAACGCGCGGCGAGTCTCGCCGTTCAGCGCCTGGCGGAGACGCTGGTCATGAACACCCGTCTCGTGAACAGTCCGATCTACCGCCTGCTCGGCACGGACATCCGCAAGCACCAGCTCGGCGGCTCGTTCGGCGTCACTCACTTCGCGCACTACGCGCTGACGATGGACCTGCTCGAAGGCGAACTCATGGACGCCATCACGGCCGGCTCATCGTCCATGCCACTCCGCGACCGACACCTACCTGACCTTCAATCGGTGCTCGACGTCGCCAACCGGCTCTGCGCGGGAGGCGTACTCGCGCTCACCGCCATCGCCCGGCCGGCTGATCCGTACCGGGACGACGCGGACTACCTGCTGCTCGTCCAGGAACGCTCAGGCCACGTTCTGAACGCCGCGCGACGGCTCGCAGTGATCCCAAAGGGCTTTCACCAGCCACTGACCGACGTCCGCCGGGACGCCCAGGTGGGCGCGACGCTCCGGCGAGAGTTGGAAGAAGAGCTGTTCGGACGCCCGGACATCGACAACACGCTCGGCGAGATGCTGACAGCAGACCCCATGCACCCGGCACGCCACTCCGAACCCATGCGCTGGCTGACCGAGCAACCAGGACGGCTACGGATGGAGTCGACAGGTTTCGGCCTCAACCTTGTCAGCGGAAACTACGAGTTCGCCAGCCTGATCGTCATCGATGACGAAGAATTCTGGCAACGCTACGGCGGCATGGTTGAAGCGAACTGGGAATCAGCGACACTTCGCCAGTATTCAACGACCGACACAGATCTCGTCACCGAGCTACTGAGTGATGTAGCGTGGAGCAACGAAGGACTCTTCGCGATGATGCAGGGATTGCGGCGCCTGGCGGAAATCGGAGGAGAGCGCGTGAAGTTACCGCCGATCGAATGGGAGTTCAGCAAGTGAGCGACGGCTGGACCGCCGGAAATGCCAACGAAGACGCAGTTGACACCCGCGGCTGGTTGGTCGGGCACTTCATCGACCCGTCCCAGGGCGTACGTTCGTCGAAAGACGTAGAAGTCAAGTGGGCCAACCATCCCGCAGGCGACAAGCGCCCAGAGTGGACGTCCGATGACCAACGGACCACACTCGTGCTGCTCGTCTCCGGCGAGTTTCGCGTCGACGTCACAGGCGGCGGCAAGACCATGACCAGGCAAGGCGACTACGTCATGTGGGGGCCAGGAGTCGACCATTCATGGGAAGCAATTGCGGACTCGGTTGTCATGACTGTGCGCTGGCCTTCAGCAACATAGTCCAATACTCGGAACTGCCAGCCGATCACCGCCAATTTCGGTGAGCCGACGCAACCCCTGGAGCAGCGAGAACAAACCTTCGTTGCTCCACGATTCGTCGGCAATCAGTCCGCCGAGCAAATCGCCATCGAGCGTCGAATACGAGCGTAACTCAGCCGACTCCCAATTTGCCTCAACCTCACCGCCGAAGCGGGACCAGAACTCTTCGTCGTCGATGACGACCAAGCTGGCGAACTCGTAGTTCCCGCTGACAAGGTTGAGGCCGAACCCGGTGCACTCCATCCGCAGTCGTCCCAGTTGTTCGGTCAGCCACCTCATCGGCGCGGACAGCCTGTGAGGGTGCATCGGATCAGCTGCTCGCTGGCTGCCCGCGGTGTTGTCGACGTCGACCCGTCCGAACAGCTCGTTCTCCAGCGCACGCCGCAGGGTTGCGCCAATCCGGGCATCCGCGCGTTGATCAGTCGATGGCCGGTGGAACGCCTTCGGGATCACGGCCAAGCTGCCGGCTGCGTTCAGCACGTTCCTGGACCGCTCCTGGATGAGCAGCAGGTAGTCGCGACCACCGCGACACGGGTCCGCAGGCCGAGCGATCGCGGTCAAGGCGAGCACGCCGCCCGCGCACAACCGGTCGGCCAGGTCGAGCACCGTCGCGACGTCCGGCAAGTACTTGTCCCGCAGGGGCGCGTGACCAGGACGCAGGCCTCTACCTGCCGCCAGCATCTCGAACAACTCGCGCTCAAGTAGATCCAAGGTCAAGGCGTACTCGACGAAGGGCACGACGTCCAAGCTGCCCGATAGAGCGCCACCGCCCACATCGAACTCTGCCAGACGGTAGATCGGCACGTCAGCCACCCGAACGCCGCCTTCGACCGCTTCCGCGAGCCTTCCAACGGCCGCTTTCTCGTTGATGCTGCAAGAGTGTCCCTCAAGGCCAGGTCGCAGAAGCAGCTGGTCGTTCTCCGGCGTCAGCTGGCAGCTCAGATCCAGCCACTCTGACCGACTCAGAATGCTGGTCCGGACGTCTTGCTTTCCATAACGCGCCTGGTAGAGCGCGTAGTCGACAGGCAGTTCGCCGTAGTAGCTCGCCAACGCGTCGGCGGCATGGCTCCGATCGACCCGCGGTCCGCGACGCCTGTCTGGCGACACACGTGCCCCCACCCGTTCACGCGTAGTGCCAGGGCTCCAACCCACACGACGATCCAGCCAGCTGAATGCAGGTTCAAGCTCATGCGGCAGATCGGCCGCCGGCAAGCCCTCGATCAGAACGCGCAACTCTTCTTGGGAGCGTCCCAACACTCTCGCCAACTTCGGCCGCTGGAACGGCAGGGGTGCGAAGTCGCCCGCCTCCCAGCGGATGACCGTCCGGCGATCGACGTCCATGATCTCAGCGAGCTTCTCCTGGCTCAGCCCCACAGTCTTACGAGCTGAAACCAGCCCGTCGCGTCGTCGGACGCCGATCATCGATCACCTCGCACTGCTTGACTTGCACTTGAGCATATCAACTATATATGCAGGTGAAGGCAACACATGTCACTAGCCTGTCACCAAACTCTGACACTTCCGCCCTGGTCTCTCGGCGTTGATCCATCTTTGATGATTTCAACACATTGGGCAGACACATGGGCGGATGAGATGAGCGATACGCGCAGGTCACGGCGATCCCGCCTCTACGTCAGTTGGTACCACTGTGCAGGTGACAGCCTCGATCACGCCGTCACCGATGAAGCGTTCGCCCAAGGGCTTGATCTCCAAGAGGGCTGTTACCAGGCGGTCTGCGGTCATGTTGTACTCATCGGCTCGTGCCTCGTACCGCCTGGACCTCCATGCGTCGCGTGCGTGGCACTGCTCCGGATCCTCAACCGCCCCGCCGCTTCCACGGCTGGCCCCGGACGACACCGGAAGGCGCACCGCTGGTGCCGTCTCTTCGACCGCCATCAGACTCCGGCCGTCCCGCAGTCGCGCCCACGTCAACGCGCGCGTGCTACCCCCGAGCGGGACGGCCGGACCACCACATCGATGAGCGCAGGACAGCGTTGCGCCCTCCGTTCACCAGGAACGACCAGCCGCCTGACGACGGACCAGCTGATCATCGCGCCACGGACCGGCACCGCGGTTGAATCCCAGCAGGCCGCACGTCGCCTCCCTCAGGACGGCGGTGCACCGCACAGTCCGACCACGCACTGCGGCAAACCCTTAGGCGCCGACCCACTTGAGCTGCAGAAAAGCCCAGCCAGGTCGCCCCTAGCCCTTCATCTCCGACGACCCTGCTCTCATGAGCTGACGAGTGGTGAGCAGTGATGCGGCCAACACGCCATGCGGTTCAGTCCTCCCACTGCGACCTCGACCCGCTTCTCCTCTTGCCGGTCCGCCTGTTCGTGATGTGCCTTCTCGCAGACCTGCACTGGCACGAGACCGCGGTTCTGGCAAACACACTGCGAATCAAGCCGCACTCCGTCTCTCTCCATGCCGAGCTCCTCGCCACGGCCGGCTATGTGTCTATCCGGGTCGCTGGTCGCCGTACCAAGATGCGTCTTACCCCGCTCGGGCTCGACCGACTGACCGGACACGTAACGGCCCTCCAGAAGGTCGCCAGCACAGCCGCGCTACTCGTCACCACACGACACGGCGCTCCTTGTTCGCCGACGTGACGGCTGACCGTTATCTCGTTACCGCCCCTTCCCGGGGCCGATTCACGGCAGATGTGACGACGCGAAGCAAGCCGACGCAGACGTCACACACGCTGTTTCCGCAGGTAGGCCGCTATCTCGTGCCGTCACAGCGCCCGTGACGGCCCAGGCAGTCTTGGGACGGCCTGCCTCCCGCAACGACTTTAAGCAGGAGCCGGTGAAAGCGAAGAAGACACAGCAGCTGTCGACCGCGAAGCAGAGGGAGCTCGGCGTCGAGCTCCGGCGGATCCGCATGCGTGCCGGCTACCTCGCAACTGACATGAGTCGCGTGCTCGGCTGGCCTGCTTCCACCATCTCGCGCCTGGAAAGCGGCCTCCGCAACTACCAAGCCGGCGACATCGCCATCTACCTCGCCCGAGCAAAGGCAACCCCTCACGAACTCAACGACCTGGTAGCCCTAGACCGCCTCCCCGACAACGGCTACCAGGTCAGAAGCCACCCCACAGGCTTCCCCGATGACCTTCCGCTCATGAAAGTGCTCGACAACGGCAGCCAGTCCATCACGACCTACAACCCTGTCGAAATCCCACGACAACTCCAAATCGAGCCATACATCCGCGAAGCCCTCGCCAGGAACGGGCATGCGGATGGTCCCGCTCTCGATACGGCAGTGCATACGCGCCTCGCCAGCCAGGCAGCATCTCTCCGGACACCTGGGCCCTTCACCTTCTACCTGCACGAACCCACGCTGCTCGCACGCCATGAAGACCCCGTCGTCAAACACGAGCAGATACTGCACCTGCTGATCACATCGTCGCTACCTCATCACCACATCCACCTCGTACCCGACCACCTCGCTCTGGCCAGCCTCCAGACAGGTTTCACCCTGTATCGACACGATCAGCACCTTCCACTCGTTCATCACCAACAGCCCACAACCAGCCTGTTCCTCGAGAACGATGATGACGTTGCCTTCTATGAAGGTCAGCTTGAACGCATCGCCCGCGAGGCCCTAACTTGCGAACAAACCCGCGGCTGGCTCATGAGTCACCTGGCCGAGCTGGAGTTGGAACTTGATCATCGGCACCGCCAGCTGAGCATCTCTCATCCAGATCGCCTACCTCAGTCGTGAACTGAGGTAATAGAGCAGGGGAACCAACGTGCCCGATCCGAGCAACTTCTGCTGCTGCACAAGTTGATTCACCTGCGACAACGGCACCCACTCCACCCGACCGACCTCTTCCGCGTCAGTGGGCTCGCCAATGTGCTCGACCTTGCGCCAAAGGTACACATCCACCGGCGCCGTGACCTGACCCGGCAATGGCTCGAAGCTCACCAGATGCTCCGGTTCGCCAATCGGCCGCCAGCCGGACTCCTCAACAGCTTCCCGCACTGCCGTCGCGACAGAATCGTCGCCAGCCTCGACCATTCCACCCAGCAGTTCATAGCCCCATTGCTTCGTCGCGAACCGGTAGCGCCACAACATCAAAGCCTCGTCCTGGTCGTTCACGATCAACGCGATGGCTATCCGCGCGAGATGCACCACGTGGTGATCCCAGCGCTCACCGTTCGGCGCCTCGACGTCGGTCAACCCGACCTGGACCCACCGGTTGTCGTAGACCAGCCTCTCACCGAACGTCTTCCACGACCCACGATCGTCAGTCATGCCGGGAGCTTAATCTGGGTGGCGGCTCAACTATCCACTGAAGCACAACTACCGGCACCCCCATGAAAGAACCCGGAAATTTGACTCTTCCGTGTCCTATGAACGGCTGATATCAAGAATGTATTGCCAATTTGGAACGCCGCATCGAGTACTGTAGCGTGGGTCGCAATGCAACCGCTCGGTTTCGTTCTCTGGTGACGCCACATCCCAGTGCCGGCCAGCGTTCGTTCCGCCCTCCTCCAGCCAAGCGATCTAAATCGGTTTGCCTACTATGCAAAGATTCGGTGATGACGCGGTTGACAGGCTGGCGGGACATCCGAGCTCTCCGTGCAGCTCCACCTGGTGAAGCTGCACGTGACTCCGAGCGCAAGAAGACTTTTGTAGCGGCACTGCGGCAGGCTGAAGAGCTCGCCGAGGCTGCGTCGAGCACCAGTTACGCTACCAAAGCTCTGCCGCTCTTCTACTCATTGAGCCAAGCGGGTCGTGCAATCGCCGCAGCGCACCTACCTGATCCTTGGCGGCTCCGCTGGCATGGACTGAGCGTCCGGGAAGACGCCGAACAGATTCTCGACACGATCGTGAGCCCTGCATCTCGTGCGCAGGATTCGTACCAGGGAACCGCTACAGCGATTGGGTCTCCCGGCCTCAGCGGCCCCACATCGCTCGGCGCACTCTGGACAGCGAACCCTGACCTCCTCGAAGTCTCTCCTCCAGCCACAGCAGGGCAATGGCCGCCTGCAATCACAATCCCGCTGGGAACTCTGAAGCCTCCGCCAGGTTCGGATCCTGGATACGGAACGAGTGCAGTCTCCACGGACGGGACGGTCTCCACTGCGGTCGACATCCAGGGAACCACCGGAGCCGAGATCACCACCGCTCTCTGTGGCTACCCGTCGCTTCGAGAGGCATTCGGTGTAAAGCAAGGACTGATGGGAGGGGAAGAAGCTGGGCCCAGCGACGTCGTTGTGCGCAGTGACGACCGCTTCGGCAGATCACTTGCAACGATCGGCCTGCCTTGTCCTAGCACGACGACCATGACGGAGATGTGGGACCGGCAACGCGCGTTTGCATCCATCGTCGAGACCGATCGTGCGCAACCGCGCACGGAACCCCCACAGCTTGTGGGCTTCGCCCTTCCGGAAATCGCTGGCGGTCCATCACCACATCCCCTCATGTTGTGGTGGGCTCTCCTCCTCGGGCTGTCAAGCCTCACACGGTACGAGCCAGCGGCCTGGTCTGCGGCGATAGACCTCGACGCCTCAGAGCTAGCCGTCCCACTCGAACAAGTGCTTGAAATCGCCGAAGATCGGCTCCCGGCCCGAATACTCGAGAGCTTGAGGGGTTGCTGAACGCTGCCCGACGCAGCGAGCCATTACATCGACGGCGGCGGTCTGTGGTCATTCTTGGTTCGAAACTAGCTATCTGGGTGTACTGACGGGTAGTCGCCACCTCGACGATTAAGTCGCGTCTGAGGGACTCGTGTAGGCCAGGCCATACCGGACACGGTCAACCCTGTAACCGACGTTGTGCCCGAAACGACCTACACAAGGTGATCGATATTACTGAAGGTGACCACGTGTGGGATCGGAGTGGAGCAGGGTTCCCCGTCCGGCCCGGCTTCGCTCCTTCAGTGATCGAGTTGGGCGGCGTCTCCAAAGCCCAACCGCGTCCTGTGCGCATGCATAGCGACATCGGCGCGGCCGCTTAAGTTAGAGTCAAACAAGGCGGCCGCGCGACGGTTCGGACTGCGCACCCTGCCCGACAGGGCGACTTGAAGGCGTTATGACAGCTCTCGCGCCATTCAGCACCTCAACGTCACGCGCCCGTCTTGCCGTATCGCTCGTATCAACATCATATCGACCATTGACCAGCAGGTCTACGCCTGATTCAGTGTGAGGATGGAGGTGCGTGAATGAATTTCTTCAACGAACGAAAGGCTGCTGCTGTCTTCAAGCATGCGCTTCTCGGGAGCTATCTAACTCCATTCGCCATGAAGACGGGTTCGGCCTCACCTAACAACGAAGTGGCCTTTATCGACGGATACGCAGGCGCGGGACGCTACGAGGACGGATCTGATGGCTCTCCTGCCCTAGTACTGTCAACCGCTCGAAGCCTTGCACCGCACAGGAAGCTGAAAGCTTATTTCGTAGAAGCCGATTCCCAAACCCTCGCCAAGCTTAACTTACTCGTCAATGACCGAGGTAACGGCCTCGACGTAAGGACGTTTCATGGAGAAATTACGGACCATATATCACAGCTTTTAACACTGACGACAAATATTCCAACATTCACTTTTATGGATCCATTTGGGCTTGCCGTACCTTTTGAGACCATTGTCAGCCTCTTCAAAAGACAGACCGGTGGTCGAATTCCAATATCGGAAGCATTAATCAACTTTACCGCCGTTGGCCTTCGTCGAATCGCCGGACATTTAACCAGCGCTACACCTAGCGAGGCTACGCTCTGCAGGATGGACAATGTCTGCGGTGGAAATTGGTGGCGAGAGGCCTGGCTGAACAGCCTTCCAGACAGGGAGAAGGCAGAACTAGCCGTAGTCGAGGGCTACATGCATCGCTTATCCAAGGCCGCAGGATCAGGCGGCTGGACTACGGAGGTTCGAAATAAGCGCCACCATAAGCCAGTCTACTACCTCGTGTTCCTAAGTCGCCATTTCGATGGCCTAGCATTATACGGAGAATCTCAGTCGATCGCATTGGAGAAGTGGCGGAAGCATCTTTATGAGGTCGACAACGACGGTACACTCTTTTCCTCGGAAGAGGATTTCAAAGCCGCAGAGGTCGAGCTGAAGGAGGCTTGGATTTCTGAGATTCAAGAAAATTTGCAAAGATTACTTCAGGAAAAGGGCGCATTTATTGTTGGAGAAAACTATGCAGACACCTTCGGCGAAGCGCTAGGAAAGGCGCGAACCTTGCACTTGCGTAAGGCTTGGAAGAATCTTCACGCCATAGGTTTGACTCAGACCAACTCTATGGGTGATATATTAAACAAGAAAATTGAGCGCACGCGGAATTAACCTGCGGGGACGCGACTGTACAAAAGGTGACGGATCGAAGCGTGGCGCGAGGGCGACCGACAAAGCATGTACCGCGTGGCAGCATCGTTCGCCTAGCGGATCGCTCAGCTGATGTTTACGACGGCTTGCGCAGCTTGCACAGGCATGCCGTCGTGTGTGCGACCGTCCAGTTCTCGCCCTAAGGACTTGGGACGAATACCGCCCCACTGCTTATGGAAGAACGGAACGTCGGCATCTGCACACGCGTCCCGAATGCCACGAACCCACGCGGCGTCACACGCCCGCGCCCGCGGGCCGGATTCACCTCCCGTGATCACCCAGCCGACTCCCGACAGCGACAACCCGCCTAGCGGGCCAAGCAGCGGCTCAGCTGATATGAACCTGACCGCAGCAGGGACCTCACGCAAATGGTCAACGCGATGAAGCTGTGACTCGTCTTCGACCGACACGCCCATCCACAGGTTCGCGGGCCAATTCAGGCGGTCCGCCAACCGCCGCAGCCTCAGCGACCGCTTCGTCAGCATCTGATACGTGTGCTGAGGGGTGCCCGCGATGACCGCGAGTACGTCCCGGATGAACCCGATCGACACCTTCGCGTGGAACAGATCCGACATGGAGTTGACGAAAACGAGCCGCGGCTGCCGCCATCGATACGGCAGCGCCAGCGCATCCTCATGCACGGTGACACCAAACCCAGGCCCCGATGTGCTCGGGTTACCGTCTGTTTGATACTTCGCCACTCCCATCGCCTTCAGCCGCTTGGCCAGCGCGAGGGCATAGCAGTTATCGCATCCGGCCGACACTCGATCGCAACCTGTCGTCGGGTTCCAGGTCGCCTCCGTCCACTCGATCGAACTGCCGTCAGCCATATCCGCCACTCCTCATTCAGATCAGGCTCGAACACTAGAGGCCCGTGCACCACACCTACGGGGGTACCCCCGCTCACCCGTCTTCGACTTACCGCCTCCAACAGCGACAACTACCCCAAATTAGAACTAATGTTCGAGCAAAGCAAGCTCGATGTGACGGCCTGCCTGTTCTCCGCCGCGCGTTCGAGAGCTGCAGGATCAGGCCAGCATCCGATGTCTCCGTGATCAACCGGACCTTCCCCTCGCACTCGACCCAGTAGCTGGGCAGTGGCTACACATCCGGCAGCCGGGGGATGTCCTGGGGCGCGCGCGCCACCAGTGCCGTCCGGCAGAGTCGCGGGTGTGCTGGTAGACGCCAAGTTCGGCGAGCAGATCGCCACGCCGGTCCCCTAGCTGAATTCCTCGAGCTGCATATCATTAACGACGACCGGGACAGCGTAGAACCGAAGGAGATCGAGAAGATTCGGGGGAAGGTGAGCCTGTTCGCCGGGCATGCTGCGGCGGCGACCCCGTTGACGGATGGTTCCGACTGTCACCAGCTACTAAATTTCATGTCGGCCAAAGGCGTGTGGGTAGTGCGCAAGTCGCCCTCGGACGCCCTGGCGATTCCAAGGCGTAGGAGTACGCATCCCTGGGTGATCGGCTTTAGGCGTGATTGCCGTCGCTGGCCGGTTGGTGGTCTCTGTATGCCTTGAGCGTGTTCGCTTGGACAGACTTTACTGAGTCCGCTGATCAGCTCATCTGCGGCGCCCCGGATGGAAGCCGAACATGTATAGCCCCGCCGGGCCGCCGACGGCGAGACCGTGACCATCGGACGTCACGACACAGGTGTGAACAGCTTGGGACACTCTCATCATCGCGATCGGGCGGTATGTTGACGTGTCCCAGATCCGGGCGGTACCGTCCCAGCCCGCGGTGGCGAGCCACTCACCTGACGGTGCGATCACTATAGCCGAGACCGTTCTCCGGTGACCGGTGAGCACGGCCCGCTCCGTACCCGTACTGGCGTCCCAGATCCGGGCGGTGCCGTCCCAGCCTGCGGTGGCGAGCCACTCACCTGATGGGGCGACTGCCAAGGCCGAGACGATCCCCGAGTGGCCGGTTAGTTTGGCGCGCGCTTGCCCTGTTGCGACATCCCAGAGCTGCACCGTTCCACTCTCATGGCCCGTGGTGAGCCAGCTCCCATCGGCCGCCACCGCCAAAGTGTGGAGGCCCCTCGACGTCTCGATGCGCCGAAGCTCCTCGAAGGTGACCGGGTCCCAGATGCGGATGATCCCGGCGGCGGATGCTGCGGCAAGCCAGTTTCCGCCTGGCGAGAACGCCATCGCAGATACACCGCCTGGGCAGTAGCCGAGCAAAGCGTGTTCCCGGCCGGTCTCGGTATCCCATAGCCGCACCCGCCCTCCGCTGCTCGCCGTGGCAAGCCATGGCGTGCGCGTGATTGCCGCCATGACGGTTGCCGACTCCCTGATCCGCGTCTGTTCCTTTCCGGACTCACCATCCCAGATCCGGATTGCCCCTTCTCCGTCAGTGCCCGCCAGCCATGGCTGCCCAGACGCTAGCGCGGTCACACTAGCCATGTGGTGGCTGCGGACGTCGGATCGGCCTCGTTCCGAACTGGCGTCCCAGATTCGGATGAGCCCGTCTAAACCCGCAATAGCGAGAGAGGTCCCGTCCGGGGCGGCCGCGAGCGCGGTCACGCACCCGTTGTGACGGCTCGGTAGCCTAAGCCGCTCGCGTTGTGTGGCCACATCCCAAATTCGTACGGTTCCCTCGCCACCGGCGCTAGCCAGCCAGGTTCCGTCTGGCGCGGCTGCGAGAGCCTTCACTACGCCGGCGTGCCCGGTCAGCTGCGCTCGTTCCCGCATGGCGGGCATATCCCAGATTTGGACAACGCCGCGATCACCGGCTCCGGCGAGCCAACTTCCGTCCGGCGCGACGGCCAACGTCGTGAAATCCCAGGTCTCGCCCGGCGACGTGGTCCGCTTCTGCCAGGTCATCGTGTCCCACACCTGTACAGCGCGACACTGCGTGGCCGAAGCGAGCCAGGCTCCGTCCGGCGCGACGGCCAGCGCGTTCACTACGCCGGTGTGACCCGTTAGCCGTCGTAGTACTTTCCGCGTCCGCACGTCCCAGATGCGCACGACCCCATCGCGATCTGCACTGGCGAGCCATTCTCCGTTAGGTGCCACCACCATGGCAGTAACCTCGCTGCTGTGGCCTTCGAGGACGCCGCGTTCTCGCCGCGTGGCCACTTCCCAGATCCGGACGAGATCGTCGCTGCCTGCGCCTGCGAGCCAGGTTGCGTCCGGCGCCACAGCCAAGGCGTTCGTAGCCGCAGTCGAGGTGTCGAGCCGGTTCAGTTCCTGTCCGGTCGTCACATCCCATAGCCGCACGGTTCCGTCCCACGTGGCGGCGGCAAGCCATGTGCCGCCCGGCTCCATCACCAGCGCTTTCACTCCGGCATGACTGGAGAGGATGCGACGAAGCAGGGGATCGGGCAGGTCGGGCAAGGGCCAGCGGTTCGCCAACCGGGGGTGGGAAGCACCCTCGGCAAGCGCAGCGGCTTGGCCGCCCCAAAAGGGATCGTGCGCGACCCTGCTATACAGCACATCGAGTTGGGAGTGCGCGGGGGTCGTCGGAGCCAGCAGATGAGCGGTCTGGCCGAGCAACTGCTGCAAACGGCCGCACAACGGTGTCCCCACCCGTGCCAGATCGGCGTAGGGAGCGATCGGCCCTGCCTGGCGGAGTCGAGAAGCCACCCAACGGAGATCGCTCACCACGGCTTCGGCATCACCGTCCCGCTCCGCAGCGAGAAGGTGCTCGACCAGGTGGTCCGCCAAGTAGCGGGCTGACCCGTCCAATTCCCACCACGCGGTTCGTTCGGCGACCTCGCCAAAGCCGTCTGACGAAGGCAGGACTGGTGCCGTGGGCAATCCCCCGGCGACGGCTTCGACCAAGACCCGGTTCAGCTCGGTTGTTCCGGCTCCGACGTGGTCCTCGAGTTCCCTGCCCAGGAAATCCCGGACCACGTCGTGAAGGGTCACCGTCTCGTCGCCGCTGGTCAGGAGCGCGAGGTCGTTGAGCCGCGCGCAAAGCGTGCGCGTCTCGGTCAAATCGAGCTTCCCGGTGACCTTCCACAGTTGGCTGATCAAGGCGATAGGGATCGCCTCGTCTTCGGCGAAGATCGCCAGCTCGCGGAACCGGGTTCGTTCTGCCGGCCGGAGCAACCCTCGGCTGGCTTCGATCGTGGCTGCGACCGCGTGCCGCCGCTCTTCGGGATCATCGACGTCGAGATGCTCGCGAGTCGCACCGCTCAGCTGGTCGATGTGCGCGGCGCCGCGCCGACGCAGGCGTCGCAGCAGTTCGCCAGCTACGGCGGCGATGTCCGGCGTCGTCTTGAGCTGGTCGGCGAGCACCTTGTTGATCAAGCGAAGCAGTAACGGCCAGCACCCGGTCGCCTCAATCAACTCGTCTCGAAGTGCGGCCGGCATCGCGGGAAGCCCCGCGACCAGTAGTGCTTCGGCCTGCCCCGCGGTGACCTGATCGACCCGGACGCGGACAGCGTCGTCGACGAGGAACTCCGTGCGGGTGGTGATCAACCGCGCGCACTGGCCTGCCACCGGGAACGCCGCCACCTGCGCCGGATACCAAACGTCGTCAAGTATTACCAAGCGCGGCGGGCCGGCGGCTAGTGTCGCGCGTCGTTAGTTGGTTTACGGTCGTGGGTTTGCGATGATGGGTCATGCCTTCGTCGGGTTTGGTGATCAGTGGTGAGGATCGGGCGGTCTTGGAGTCGTGGGCTCGGTCGCGGGCGA
>NZ_JADNQM010000059.1:0-34637 GCF_046269425.1 Amycolatopsis sp. cmx-11-12
GCATCAACCGGCTCAAACGCTACCGAGCCGTCGCCACCAGATACGACAAACTCGCCGTCCGCTACGACACCACCGTCACCATCGCCGCGATCAACGAATGGCTCTAACATCTGAAACAGGCCCTAGTCGCCTACTTGCGTAAGCATCGCACCCCGCCGCAATTAGTCCTCTAGTTGCGGTACGAGAAAGTAAAGGGGCCTGTTACCGGAAGCCCTGGGGGTCGACCTCCGGCAACAGGCCTAGGCCAAGGGTTCGCCGTGATGGCGATCAACCTTGGCTACCCAAGCGTACTACATAAAGCACGATCTTGTGCACCCACCTGGAAAAACGCCTCTCACTCCGTTGTCCGTACACCCCCAGGGCACGGATTCCGGAGCAAGAGGCCTGGACACGGTACGAAACCGCCTGACAACTGTAAACCACTGCATACATACGCTGTCAACAGCTGCGGACAGGCCGAATCGCGTTACACTCCAACTACAGAACGGGACCATGGAACGAACGGGGGGCCATGTCGCCGCACCAGACCTTCGCCCAGAAACTGAGCGCGCTGATCGACTCGGTACGCGCGGACGAAGGTGCCCCGCACAGCTATCGCGAACTGTCCGCGGCGATCGATCGCGCCGGCGGGCCCGCCATGTCGCCCGCGTACCTCCAGCAGCTCGCCACCGGCAAACGGATCAATCCGAAGATCCACTACGTCGAAGCACTCGCGAGACTTTTCGGCGTCCCGATCACCTACTTCTTCGAAGAGCAGGAACCACCCCCCATCGGAGAGGTGAAGCTCATGGCCATGCGCGCGCAGGAGCTTTCCCCGCAGGGCCGCCGCCAGGTCATGGATCTGCTGGAACTCGTCGAACGATACGAACGCGCCGAACGCGAGCAGCCGGGCGAAAACCGATGAAGGAACGCGAACTCCGCAAACGCTGCCGGAAGATGCTGAACAGTCTCGACATCGAACCGCCGCTCGACGTCGGCGTGCTCTGCGAGCGGCTCGGCGAGCAGCGCGGCAGGCCGATCCGGCTGATGCCGTACCCACTGGAGGTGCCAGGCCCGTTCGGCTGCTGGATCGCCACCTCGGCGGCGGACTACATCTTCTTCCAGCAGGAGACCACGAAATCCCACCAGGATCACATCGTCCTGCACGAACTCGGGCATATGCTCGCCGATCACCATCCCGGCGGCGACGCCGAACCGGCCGACTTCCTGCGCGGCCCCGCGCCCGGGCTCGACGGTGACGCCGTACACCGCGCGCTACGCCGCACCTCCTACGATGAGGCGCACGAATGGGAAGCCGAGACCGTGGCGACCATCATCCTCGAATGGGCGTCGGTCTTGAACTACACGATTCCCCGTCGCGCCGACGACGATGACGTCCGCCGTGTCCAAGGCGCGCTGGGCGACCATCAAGGGTGGCTGTGAACTCGCTGTTCTCCCCTCTCAACATCGTGGCGATGGTGCTGTTCGCGACGGCGCTCGCCTGGCGGATCTACCAGACGTACCGGGCACCGCGGGTGCTCCCGAACTGGGCGATCACCATCACGATCGTCTGCGTCGCCGGTTCCTTCCTCGCCCAGCAGAAGGTCATCTCCGGCTGGCTCGACGGACTGACCGGCCGGGGCACCGGCCGCCTCGTCAACAACGTCTTGCTCGCTATCGGGGTCTGCGCGTTGTTGATCGTCTTCCTCGGCTCCGCACTCGGCCCGCGCCAGCCGCGACGGGTCCTCTTCGAATTGGTCCCGCTGGCGGGCGCGATCGCGCTGATGCTGGTCGCCATGGCCATCACACCGCCGGAAGCACGCGGGCTCGCGCTGAGCCCGAAGCTCGTGCACGTGTCCGGCGTGGCGCTGTTCTACCTCGGGGCCGGGCTGTACCTGGTCTACGGCCTGTCCGCCTGCGCCTGGTGGATCTTCCGGTACATCCGCTCGGCGGACCGGCACCTGCGGACCGGGTTGAAACTCAGCGCCGCCGGACTGATCTGCCTCGCGGCGGGCAGCGTCTTCCGCGCGCTCTACATCGTGATCGCCTGGGCGTTCGGGCCGTCGGTCCCGCTTCTGCTCACCGTCGCCGTCCCGCTGGTGCTGCTCGGGATCGTGCTCTTCCTCGCGGGGATCACCTATCCCGGCGTCCGCGCGCGGTTCGCCGCGCTGCGCCGCCGTCGCCAGCACCGGTCGCACCACGAACGGCTCACACCCTTGTGGACCGTCCTCGCCGAGGTCTACCCGAACATCGTGCTCCGGACCACGCCGCACGGACCGTGGGAGCGGTGGCGTCCGCGCACGATCCACCGCCGCTACTACCGCCGCGTGATCGAGATCCGGGACGGGCTCGTGCAGTTGAGCCCTTACCTGGAAACCGATCTCACCGCGCTCGCCGTCGACGACCCCGCCGCGGCGGCGGAGGCACTGAAGACGGCGATCGCCAGGCAGACCGCGGGCGAGGAGACCGACGGGCGGGCGAAACTCGTGCTTCCCGGCGGCGCGGGGGACATCGAATCCGACGTGCGGCCGTTGCTCGCGCTTTCGGCCGCGGTATCCCGAAACGAGGCTTGACCTTGCAGCTTCTCCTTACCGCGAGCCGGATCCTGCCGCGTCCGAGTACCCCTGTCGAGGACGGCGCCGTACTCGTCGAGGGCGACCGGATCCTCGCGGCGGGCCCGCGCGCCGAAGTCACCGCACAGGCTTCGCCGGACGCCGAACGGCTCGACTTCCCCGGCGCGACGCTGCTGCCCGGCCTCTTCAACGCCCACGTGCACCTGGCTTTCGACGCCACCCGCGAGATGCTCCCGAATTTCCTGGCGAGTGACGACGCCGCTCTCCGCGCGGGGGCCAAGGACCGCTTGGGGCAGTTGCTGCGCAGCGGTGTCACGACTGTGCGGGATCTCGGCGACTCCGGCGCCCTCGGCGCACGGGTGCGGGCGGAACTCGAAGCGGAAGGTGCAGTCGCTCCGCGTCTGCTGACCGCGGGCACGCCTCTGACTGTCCCCAATGGACACTGCCATTTCTTCGGCGGTGAGGTCGCCGACGACGACGCGATCCGCGCGCTCATCGACGCCAACGCGGCGGCCGGCGCGGACGTGATCAAGGTGATGGCCAGCGGCGGCCAGATCACCGAAGGCGGCGCGGACATGTGGGAGTCGCAGTTCGACGTCCGGCAACTGCGCCTGATCGTGGAACACGCGGCGAGCCACGGACTTCCCGTCGCGGCGCACGCTCACGGCGCCGACGCGATCGAGGCGTCGGTCGAGGCCGGGGTCCGCACGATCGAACACTGCACGTGGATGACCGGTCCACAACAGCAGGACCGGCGTGACGGCGTCGCCAACCGGATGGCCGACGAGGGCATCGCGGCGTGTTCGACGAGCAGCCGCAACTGGCGCGTGCTGGCCGAGCGGATGGGCGAGGAACTCGCGAGGAAGGTCTACGGTCGGCTGTCCTGGCTGGAGGAGCTGGGTGTCCCGCTCCTGTCGGGGACGGACGCCGGGCTGCCAGGGTCGGTTTTCGACGATCCGGTCGGCGCACTCGAACTCTACGAATGGCTCGGCTTCGGCAGGCGCCGGATCCTCGAGATCGCGACCGAGGACAGCGCCACCGGACTCGGCCTCGGCGACGTCACGGGACGACTCGCCCCCGGGCTGAGCGCCGACGTCCTGGTGGTCGACGGCGACCCGCTCACCGATCTTTCCGCACTCCGGAACCTTCGTCTCGTCCTCGCGCGCGGCTCCCGGGTCTGACCCCGAGAGTGGGACGCCGATTTTGGTGACACCGTTTTAAAACAGTGTTATCGTTGCCTTCCCCACCACGAAGGGATTTAGAGCCATGGAAGGCCCCATCAGACTGTTCACGGTCATCGCGCTCGTGTCGCTGCCGACGGTGATGTACGGCGGGTATGCCCTGATGGGTGTCCTGCGCGACCGGAAACTGACCGAACACCAGCGGACCATGTTCCGCGCGGGTCACGCCCACGCCGGTGTCCTGCTGGTGCTGGCGCTGGTCGCGCTCCAGATCCTCAAGCAGACCGGGCTCTCGGACACCACGCTGTGGATCGTCTGCTTCCTGCTGCTGTTCGGCGTACTCGCCCAGTCCGGCGGCTTCTTCCTGCACCTGGCACCGGGCAAGGGCAAGCTCGGCGGACGGGTCACCAGCGCCGGGGCCGTCCTGCTCGGGGCGGCGATCTTGACCACCGCGTACGGCGTGGCCTTCCCCTGACAAAGGCGGTGGCGACCGCTCGTTAAGCTTGCTGACGTGCCTGAATACCTGCCGACAGCCCCCGCCAAGGGGACCCGCGACTTCCTGCCCGCCGAGATGTCCGTCCGGACGCAGGTGTTCGGCCATCTCTACGACGTGCTCGAACTGCGGGGCTTCCTCCGCTACGACGGCCCGATCCTCGAACCCGCCGAGATCTACGAACGCAAGTCCGGGCAGGAGATCGCCGACCAGCAGCTGTACACGCTGACCACCAAGGGCGGCGAGCGGCTGGCGCTGCGCCCGGAGATGACGCCGTCGGTTGCCAGGATGATCGCGGGCAACGCGAAGTCGCTCCAGTTCCCGGTGCGCTGGTACAGCCACCCGAACTGCCACCGTTACGAGCGGCCGCAGCGTGGTCGGGTCCGCGAGCACTGGCAGATCAACGCGGACATCTTCGGTTCGGACAGCGCGAACTGCGAGATCGAGATCTTCGAGCTGATCCACGACATGATGGGCGCGCTCGGCGCGACCCCGGACATGTTCCAGGTGCGCGCCAACGACCGGAACCTGCTCTCTTCGGCGCTCACCGACATCGTCGGCGTGACCGCGGAGCAGTTGCCGCAGGTGTTCACGCTGGTGGACCGCTGGGAGAAGTCGGACCGCACGAAGCTGAGCGACACCGCGGCCGAGATCGGGCTGACCGACAAGCAGTTCGAGAAGCTGACCGAGATCCTGTCGTCCGGCGCGGCGCTGCTCGACGAGCTGCCCGAGCAGGTCAAGGAGAACTCGAACCTGGTGAAGGTGCTGAATAGCGGCGCCGCGAACCTGATCACGTTCGATCCGATGATCGTGCGCGGGCTCGCGTACTACACGTCGACCGTGTTCGAGGTCTTCGACACCTCTCCGGAAAACCGCCGGGCCCTTTTCGGCGGCGGCCGGTACAGCGACCTGGCGTCGTTGTTCACGTCGCAGCAGATCCCCGGGATCGGCTTCGGCATGGGCGACGTCACGCTGATCGACTTCCTCGACACCCACGAGCTGACGCCGAAGCCGCGCAGCGAGGCCGATGTCGTGGTGATCCCGGTGGTCGAAGAGCTCACCGACGCCGCACGCGAGGTCGCGGGACGGCTCCGGAAAGCCGGTCTGCGCACGCTCACGCCCGTCGAACTCCGCAAACTGGGCAAGGAACTCACCCGGGCCGACAAGGCCGGTGCGCGGGCCGTGGTGATCGTCGGCCAGGAGGACTGGGACGCCGGGAACGTGACGGTCCGCGGTCTCGCGACCCGCGAGCAGCAGACCGTGGCCCTCGACGGCGTGGTCTCGGCGGTCACTTCCCTGATGTGACAACGAAAAACCGGCGCCGGTTCGACCGGCGCCGGTTTTCGTTCAGCGTGACAGCAAGCGCATGGCCGCCTCGGGGTAACGCTCCCCCGCGACCGCGTCGGCGGGCATCGCCGCCTCGATCGAGGCCACGTCCTCGGCGGTCAGCCTCAGGCCGACGGCCGCGACGTTCTCTTCGAGGTACTTGCGCCGCTTGGTGCCCGGGATCGGCACGACGTCCTCACCCTGGGCCTGCACCCACGCCAACGCCAGCTGGCCCGCGGTCACGCCCTTCCGCTCGGCCAGTGCCCTCAGCGCCTCGACCATCGCCAGGTTCCGCTCCAGGTTGCCCTCGGCGAACCGCGGCTGGGTCGTCTGCCGGAAGTCACCTTCCGCGAAGTCCTCTTTGGACTTGAAGCGGCCGGTGAGGAAACCGCGCCCCAGCGGGGAATACGGCACCAAACCGATGCCGAGCTCCCGGCAGACCGGAACGATCTCGTTCTCGATGTCGCGCGACCATAGCGACCATTCCGTCTGCACCGCCGTCACCGGATGCACGGCGTGCGCCCGCCGGATCGTCTCCGGGCCGGCCTCGGACAACCCGATGTGCCGGACCTTCCCCTGCTCGACCAGTGAGGACAACGCGGCGGCGGTCTCCTCGATCGGCACGTTCGGATCGACCCGGTGCTGGTAGTACAGATCGATGTGGTCGACGTTCAGCCGTCGCAGCGACGCTTCGACCTGTTGCCGCACATAGAATTCGTCGCCGCGGATCCCGCGTTTGCCGGGATCCGCCTCGTCGCGGACGATGCCGAACTTGGTGGCCAGCACGACCTTGTCCCGTTTGCCGACCAGCGCACGGCCGACCAGTTCCTCGTTGCGGCCGAAGCCGTACATGTCCGCCGTGTCGATCAGGGTCACCCCCAGCTCGATCGCGCGATGGATCGTCGCGATCGATTCGGTGTCGTCACCCTGGCCGTAGAACTCGCTCATGCCCATGCAGCCGAGCCCCTGCGCGCCGACTTGCAGCGTGCCGAGCCTGCGAATGGGCAGGGTGGAACCCGTCATGATTTCTCTCGCAATTCTCTGGGTTTACTTACCGGCGGCGCGGGCGAGCCGCTCCGGGTAACGCTCACCGGCGATCGCCTCGGCGGGCGCGGCCTTTTCGATGGCCTCGATGTCCACTTCGGACAGTTCCAGTTCCGCCGCGGCGGCGTTCTCTTCGAGGTACTTGCGGCGTTTGGTGCCCGGGATCGGCACGACGTCGTCGCCCCGCGACTGCACCCACGCGAGCGCCAGCTGTCCGGCGGTGACGCCCTTTTCCGCTGCCAACGCACGCAGCGCCTCGACGATCGCCATGTTGCGTTCGAAGTTGCCCTCGGCGAACCGCGGCAGCCCGCGGCGCATGTCGTCCGCAGGCAGGTCCTTCACCGACGTCACGCTGCCGGTGAGGAAACCGCGGCCGAGCGGCGAGAACGGCACGACGCCGATCCCCAGCTCACGAACGGTCGAGAGGATCTCGCCTTCGATGCCACGGGTCCACAGCGACCACTCGCTCTGCAACGCCGTCACCGGGTGCACGGCGTGCGCGCGGCGGATCGTCTCGGCGCTCGCCTCGGAGATCCCGGCGAACCGGATCTTCCCCTCGTCCACCAGCTCCGAGAGCGCGCCCCAGGTCTCTTCGACCGGCGTGTCGGGGTCGACGCGGTGCTGGTAGAAGAGGTCGATGTGGTCGACGTTCAGCCGTCGCAAGGAGTCTTCGCAGCACTTCTTGACGTAGGCCGCGTCCCCGCGAGCGGCCATCCCGCCGTCCTCGGTCCAGATGATGCCGAACTTGGTCGCCAGCACGACCTGGTCCCGTTTGCCCGCGATCGCCTTGCCGACAAATTCCTCGTTCTCACCGTCTGCGTACACGTTGGACGTGTCGAGCAGGGTCACCCCCAGTTCGAGGGCGCGGTGGATGGTGGCGATCGACTCCGCGTCGTTGTCGCGGACGCCGTAGGCCTGGCTCATTCCCATGCAGCCGAGTCCCTGCGCCCCGACTTCCAGAGCGCCGAGCCTCCTGGTGGTGATCACGCTGAAATTCCCTCCATGGTGGCTCCGGTGCCGAGCACCTTGCGTTCCACCTGGTCGTAGTGGTCGATCTTGTAGTCGAGGATGTCGAGGCAGGCCTGCAACTCGGCGATCCGGTCGGCGACCGAGGTGCGCTGGTCGACGAGGATCGACTTGCGCCGTCCCGCGCTCGCCGCTCCGTGGTGGCGCAGCGACGCGTACTCCCGCATCCGCTTGATGGGCATGCCGGTCAAGCGCAGCTTGGTCAGGAACCCCAGCCATCCGAGGTCGTCCTCGGTGTAGGCGCGGCGCCCCGCGGCGTCCCGCGCCGGGGGCTCGACGAGTTGGATGCGCTCGTAGTACCTGAGGGTGTCGATGGACAACCCGCTACGTCGCGCGGCTTCCGCTATCGAGTAGCTCATGTGAACGACAGTACGACCTGGAGTGCGCTCCAGGTCAAATCCGAATCCGAGTGATTGATAACAGCGTTGCGATACGCTCGGCGCATGCCCCGTCCCAGGACGCACGACGAGAACCTCCGGCTGAAACTGCTGGACCGCGCCGGAGAGCTCATCTCGGCCGACGGCCCGAAGGCCCTCAGCCTCCGCAAACTGGCCGCCGACGTCGGCACGTCCACCACCGCGGTCTATTCACTCTTCGGCGGGAAAACGGATCTGGTCAGCGCTCTCTTCTCCGAGGGCTTCCGCCGCTTCGGTCTCCGGATGTCCGGCGTGACGCTGAGTGGTGACCCGGTCGAGGACCTCGTGCGTCTCGGCGTCGCGTACCGGGAAAGCGCGCTGGCCGACCCGCACCTCTACGCGATCATGTTCACGAAGTCGGTGCCGGGTTTCGAGCCGGCCGAGGAGACGTCCGAGCAGGCTCGCGCCACGATGGCGCCGCTGGAGGAGACGATCCGCAAGGCGGTCACCGACGGCGTCTTCATCGCCGCGCCGCCCGAGGTCATCGTCGTGAGCTGCTGGGGAACCGTGCACGGCCTCGTGTCGCTGGAACTGAACGGGAACCTGCCGGACGCGTACACCGTGAGCACCGCCTACGAAACTGCGCTGCGGGCGAACGCCTCCGGCTGGCTGCGCCGGTGACCGTCTCGCGTTTAGCCCGCTAAACGCGATCCGCCGTTGCCCCGGCCGCCTGGCGCGTTTAGCGGGCTAAAGGCGATGCCGCCAGGTCGTGAAGGCCTCCTTGCCTACCTTCAGAGTAGGGAAGGAGGCCTTCACGACCTCCTCACCTCGGCTGTCGCCCTGCGGATCGCGTTTAGCCCGCTAAACGCGATCGGCAGGCCGCGCACCTGCGTAAGTACATGAAGGCCCCCTTCCTTGCGCCTAGCTCCGTGAAGGCCCCCTTCATGTACTTCCGAACCCGCGTGAAGGCCCCCTTCCCTCGGCTCAGCCGAGGGAAGGGGGCCTTCACGCGGGTCCCGCGCCACCGGATCGCGTTTAGCGGGCTAAACGCGATCCGGTGGTCAGTAGAGCGGCAGGGTTCCCTGGTGGAGGACCGCCCCCGCCGCGTCCAGGACGGTGATCCCCACCTTCGCGTTCGGGTAGTCCTCGCTGACGTTGTCCGGCTGCCATGCCGCGAAAGTCCCTTCGGCGACCGTCGCGTCGACCTTCCCGCCGGGCCCGAAGTCGAGCTTCACCGCGGCCGCGGCCTCGGGCACGACCCCCACATACGCGTTCCGCGGCTTGACCTCCTCCCCGTTCCGAACCACCCCGCCGACCGTCTCGGCCCGCAAGGTGTGAACCGACGTCGAAGGATTCGGCTGATCCGGGAAGATCCGGTAGTACTCGGTCTTCCCGTCCCGGTACCCGAGTCCGCCCTGGCACACGATGGCCCGGTCACCCAGGCGGGCGACGACGACTCGGACATCCTCACCCTCGAGGAGCGCGCCGGCCTTGTAAGCGTCCTCGTCGGGCAGCACTTCGGACGCTCCCCTCGTGCAGGTGTTGAAGAACTCACCCGACGGCATGGCCCGTTCGGGCACCGGGGACACCGGCTGGTCGAGGCTCGACGCGGCCGGTTCCGGCGCGGGCGGAAGGAAGTACGGCGCCTGGTACTCGGGCGGGCGGGATTGCTCCCCGGGTGTCGGCCCGACCGCGTAGCTGGTCATCGAGGGCTTCATCTGCGCAAGGTGCACGAACAGGTTCCCCGGCCGGAAGACCGAAGTCTCCACCACGGAGGACGAGTCCGGGTTCCGCCCCGTCACTTCCAGTTTCGGCCAGCCGGGATCGACGACGCCCGCGATCGTCCCCGTCCGCGTCATCAGCAGGGCCGCGGTCCGCCCGCCCTGCGTGTAGGTCGGAGTGGCGTCCGGGTCGGACACCGTCGCCGTCATGAGCGTCGTCTCGCAGAAGAACGGCTTGTCGTCCGCCATCACCGCGACGACGGTCACCGACGTCCAAGCCGGGGCGACGGTGAATCGCGGCACCCACTCGTCCCGGTCCGGGAAGCTCGCGGCTCTGCCCTCGGACTGGACGGCGGCCCAGCACCGGTTCATGGCCGTCACCGCCTTCGGCCAGTCGAGGGAGAAGTCAGGGTTCGCGACGACGGGTCCCGTGCCATCCGGCTCCCGGATGATCACGGTCGTGACCAGTGCGCCCGCGAGGACCAGGACGACGGCGGCCGCGGCGGCGACGATCGGCCATCGCCGCCGCGCGGGTTTTCCCATCCCCTCCCGCAGGGACATCCGCAGGTTGTCGAGCACTTCCGGGGGGAGGTCACGCCTGCCGGGCAGGCCGAGGTCGTCGGTCATTTCTCCTCCAGAGCGGCCCGCAGCTGCGCACGGGCCCGCGAGATGTGGGCTCGAACGGTCACCTCGGCGACACCGAGCAGTTCGGCGGCGTCCGGAAGGGAGAGATCGCCGAGCAGGCAGAGTTCGACGGCTTGGCGCTGCGACTTCGGCAGCTTCGCGACCAAGGCGAGCACTTGCCGGAGCCGGTCTTCGCCGTCGAGCTGGTCGACGACGGTGTCGGCGTGGTCGGACACCGACCGGGGTTCCGGCAGCCGCCGGACGAGCCGGAGCCGCCGCCCGGTGCTGCGGTGTTCGGTGCGCGCGAGGTTCCCCGCGACGGTGTACAGCCAGGGCAGCGCGCTGTCGCGGATGAGAGTGATGTCCGCCTTGCGCCGCCAGGCGGTGAGAAACGTCGTCGACGTCAGGTCTTCCGCCGACGCCCACGACCCCGTGAGCCGGTAGGCGTGATTCCACACCGACTGGGCGTGGCGTTCGAACAGCTCGGTGAACGCCCCGTGATCACCGCCCGCGGCCGCCAGCCAAAGCTCCGTGTCGCTCCTGTCGGGAGGAGGTTCGCACGAGTCCACCGGCACCCCCACCGATCCGGTCACTGTTCTGGTCACATCCGTCAGTGACCGGCGACGGCCGAGATGTTGCGAATCCACGGCACCGGATCGCGTTTAGCGGGCTAAACGCGATCCGGAGCGAGCGTCAGACGGCCCCGTATTGCCGGTCACCTGCGTCCCCGAGACCAGGCACGATGAACCCGGAGTCGTTGAGCCGCTCGTCGATGCTCGCGGTCACCACCCGCACCGGCAGCCCGGTCTTCCCGAGGTGCTCGATCCCCTCGGGCGCGGCCAGCGCGCAGATCGCGGTGACGTCGGTGGCGCCCCGGTCGGTGAGCAGCCGGATCGTGTACTCCATCGAGCCGCCGGTCGCCAGCATCGGGTCGAGCACCAGCACCGGCCGGTCGGCGAGCGATTCGGGCAGCGACTCCAGATACGGCGTCGGCTTGAGCGTCTCCTCGTCGCGGGCGAGCCCGACGAAGCCCATCTGGGCGTCGGGGATCAGCTTGTGCGCCTGGTCCGCCATTCCCAGCCCGGCCCGCAGCACCGGCACGAGCAGCGGCGGGCTCGCCAGCGCGTAGCCGTCGGTGCGCGCCACCGGCGTGTGGATCCGGTCAATGCGCACGGGCATGTCGCGGGTGGCTTCGTAGACCAGCATGACGGTCAGTTCGTGCAGCGCCGCCCGGAAAGCGGCACTGTCGGTGCGCGCGTCGCGCATGGTGGAGAGCCTGGCCTTGGCCAGGGGGTGATCAACGACGTGCACATCCATGCGAGTCAATTTACTGCCGTGCGAACCAGCCGACCCAGCGGCGCTGCCACGGCGTCTCCACCGAACGCTTGTCGTGGTTCGCCCGCGCCCACGCGACGGCTTCGTCGGCGGTCAGCCCGGAAAGCGTCGCCAGACAGGACAGCACCGTGCCGGTCCGCCCGACCCCGCCGTGACAGGCGACCTCGACGGCCTCTCCCGCCGCGGCCCGCCCGTGCAGGGCGACGATCCGCCGCCGCGCGTCCGCCCAGTCCGTCGGGAGCAGGAAGTCGGGCCAGCGGATCCACTCGTGGCCCCAGTCCAGCTTGTGGTCGTGCTTCCGGCGCAGCTTCGCGCCACCCAGATACAGCCCGAAATCCGGCGAAGGCCCCTCTGGCCAGGGACGACCCAGGCCTCGTCCTCGAATTTCGACACCGTCCGGCAGCGCGATCGCGCCAGGTAATGAGTTCCCCATCACGGCAGAATCCCACTGTCGGCCGGAAGATGGACGCCCAGCCCTCCCGGCGGCGCTAGGCTCCCGCACGTGAGCGAAGAGCCTGCCCTGCCGGGACCCGAACAGATGCGCATCTCCGACGCCGACCGCGAACAGGTCGCGCAGGTGCTGCACGCGGCGATGTCCGAGGGCCGCATCACCATCAACGAGCTGGAAGAACGGCTCACCATCGTCTATGAGGCCAAGACCGTCGGCGACCTCAAACCGGTCACCGCGGATCTGCCGCAGACCCGTTCGGCGATCCAGCCCGCGACGTCACGAGCGCTCGGCCTGCCCGACGACCGCATCGGCGGGCATCCGGGCTCCGGCGCCTCGATCGCCGTCATGTCCGGCGCGTCCCGCAAGGGCAGCTGGGTCGTCCCGCCGCAGCACAACAGTTTCGCGTTCTGGGGCGGCACCGACATCGACCTGCGGCACGCGCGTTTCGCCGAGAAGAACACGACGATCACCGCGGTTGCGATCATGGGCGGGATCGACATCATCGTGCCCGACGACATCAACGTGGACGTCACCGGAATCGGCTTCATGGGCGCTTTCGAGCTGGAGGACCGCGCCGGGACACCCGCCGCGCCGCCGACCGCCCCGACGGTGAAGATCACCGGGCTGGCGTTCTGGGGCGCCGTCACCGTTGTACGGAAGCCACGTAAGAAGGACACACCTGAACTCGAACGCTGAACCGAACCGGGGGGACCGTCTGATGCGCCGAAGTTTCGTCGCGATCGCTTGTGCCGCACTGCTTTCCGTCACCGCCTTGCCTGCGACGGCCGCCGGGAAGACCGATCCGCGCCAGACGGCGATGGACGCGGCGGTCGCCGCGGGCATCCCGGGAATGGTCGCGGTCGCCGACGACTTCCGAGGCGTCAGCGGCGTCGCGAACATCGAGCGGCCCGGCAAGCCCAACGCCTCCGGGCGCTGGCGGGTGGCGAGCGTGTCCAAGGTGTTCGTCGCGACGCTGGTCCTCCAGCTCGCGGCCGAGAACCGTGTCGGACTCGACGAGCCCATCCAGCGCTCCCTGCCCGGCCTGCTGCCGTACCCGGAACCGATCACCGTCCGCCAGCTGCTGCAACACACCAGCGGCCTCCCCCGCGACCTGCTCCCCGAGGACTCCTGGGCGACCGGACCGGAGATCGACACCGAGCGCTTCGAGCACTTCGACAGCGACGACCAGATCCGCCTGAGCACGAAGCAGCCGCTGCAGTTCAAGCCCGGGACGGGCTGGGCGTACTCCAACACCGGCTACAACGTCCTCGGCCTGCTGGTCGAGAAGCTCACCCGCAAGCCGCTGGAGCGGGTGCTGGCCGAACGCATCACCCGTCCGCTGCACCTGCGCGACACCTCGCTCCCCCGCGACTTCCCGTTCCTGATCGGCCCGGCCGCCCGCGGTTACGAGCAGCTGTACGACGCCCCGCGTGGCCTCACCGACGTCACCACCTACAACTACTCGCGCTACTTCGGCGCGGGCGGCGTGGTGTCCTCGGGCGCCGACCTCAACCGCTTCTTCGAGGCGCTGCTCGGCGGCCGCCTGTTGCCCGCCGATCTGCTCTCGCAGATGAAGAAGACGGTCCCGGCCGGCGGCATGGAGTACGGACTCGGCCTGATGAAGCTGAACCTCAAGAGCGCGGGCATCTGCGCGGAGGACATCACCATCTGGGGCCACGGCGGCGACCTGCCCGGCTTCAACACCCTCAGCTTCCGTGACGAAGCGGGCAAGAACATCTCGACGCTGGCCACCGTGGACCTCACCGCGTCACCGGACGCCGCGCTGAAGCGCCAGCTGCCGATGATCAACGAGTTCTGCGCGCCGGTGCTGCCCGCGCGGGCAGCCGCCCAGGCCCCGGTGCCCAGCCTGTAGGCCGCCTACACTCACCGGTATGACAGCTACGACCAGCTCGTCAGCGGTGCCGGCCACCCCGGCGCCGCTGACGGACGCGACTCGCGACGAGGCGAGCCTGCGCCGGTTCCTGCACGGGCTGCCCGGTGTCGACCAGGTCGGCGTCGAGCAGCGGGCCGCGGGCCTCGGCACGCGCAGTATCAAGAAGGCCGCCAAGCTCTGGGCGATCGACACCGCCATCTCGATGGTCGACCTGACGACCCTCGAAGGCGCCGACACCCAGGGCAAGGTCCGCGCGCTCGCCGCGAAGGCCAAGCGGCCGGACCCGGACCGCCCGGACACTCCTCAGGTGGCGGCCGTATGCGTGTACCCGGACATGGTCGAGACGGCTGTCGAGGCGCTGCGCGGCACCGGCATCCACGTCGCGAGTGTGGCCACCGGCTTCCCGGCCGGTCGCACGAGCCGCGAGATCAAGCTGGCCGACACCAAGATCGCCGTCGACGCCGGCGCCGCCGAGATCGACATGGTGATCGACAGGGGCGCGTTCCTGGAGGGTCGCTACATGGCGGTCTTCGAGGAGATCCAGGCGATCAAGGCCGCCTGCGGCGGCGCGCATCTGAAGGTCATCCTCGAGACCGGTGAGCTGGCCACCTACGACAACGTGCGCCGCGCTTCGTGGCTCGCGCTGCTGGCGGGCGGCGACTTCATCAAGACCTCCACCGGCAAGGTCTCGCCCGCCGCGACGCTGCCGGTCACCCACGTGATGCTGCAGGCCGTCCGCGACTGGTTCGTCCAGACCGGTGACCTGCGCGGCGTCAAACCCGCCGGTGGCATCCGGACGACTAAGGACGCGATCAAGTACCTGGTCGCGGTGCACGAGGTCGCCGGCGAGCAGTGGCTGACCCCGGACCTGTTCCGATTCGGCGCGTCCAGCCTGCTCAACGACCTCCTGCTCCAGCGCCGCACCCAGGCCGACGGCCACTACAGCGGTCCCGACTACGTGACGGTGGACTGATCCATGGGCATCTTCGAGTACGCGCCCGCGCCCGAATCGCGCGACCTCGCGAACCTCAAACCGCATTACCGGCCGTTCGTCAACGGCGAATTCGTCGACGGCTCGGGTGAGCCGCTCAAGACGATCAACCCGGCCACCGAAGAGGTGCTCGCCGAGGTCGGCACCGCGTCGGTGTCCGATGTGGACACCGCGGTCAAGGCCGCACGCAAGGCGTACAACAACATCTGGTCCAAGATGCCGGGCTCGGAACGCGCCAAGTACCTGTTCCGCATCGCACGTCTGATCCAGGAACGGTCGCGGGAACTGGCCGTGCTGGAAAGCCTCGACAACGGCAAGCCGATCAAGGAATCGCGCGACTCCGACGTGCCGACGGCCGCCGCGCATTTCTTCTACCACGCGGGCTGGGCCGACAAGCTCGACTACGCGGGCTACGGCCCGAACCCGAAGCCGCTCGGCGTCGCGGGCCAGGTCATCCCGTGGAACTTCCCGCTGCTGATGCTGGCGTGGAAGATCGCGCCCGCGCTGGCCACCGGCAACACCGTGGTGCTCAAACCGGCGGAGACCACGCCGCTGACCGCGCTCGTGTTCGCGGAGATCTGCCAGCAGGCCGAACTCCCGCCCGGCGTGGTCAACATCCTGCCCGGCGCCGGTGACATCGGCGCGGCGCTCGTCGGCCACGACGACGTCAACAAGGTCGCCTTCACCGGATCCACCGACGTCGGCAAGGCCATTCAGCGTCAGGTCGCGGGCACGTCGAAGAAGCTCACGCTGGAACTGGGCGGCAAGGCCGCGAACATCGTCTTCGACGACGCCGCGCTGGACCAGGCCGTCGAGGGGATCGTCAACGGGATCTTCTTCAACCAGGGTCACGTCTGCTGCGCGGGTTCGCGTCTGCTGGTGCAGGAATCGATCGCCGAAGAGGTGCTCGAAAAGCTCCGCTACCGCGTCTCGACCCTGCGACTGGGCGACCCGCTGGACAAGAACACCGACATCGGCGCGATCAACTCCGCCGAGCAGCTCGCGAAGATCAAGGGCCTGGTGGAATCCGGCGACGCCGAAGGCGCGGAGCGCTGGACCAGCCCGTGCCCGGTGCCGGAACGCGGTTTCTTCTTCGCTCCCACGGTGTTCTCGGATGTCCAGCAGTCGATGCGCATCGCCCGCGAGGAGATCTTCGGGCCGGTACTTTCGGTGCTGACGTTCCGCACGCCGGACGAGGCCGTGACCAAGGCGAACAACACGCCGTACGGGCTCTCCGCCGGTATCTGGACCGAGAAGGGCTCGCGCATCCTGTGGATGGCGAACCAGCTCCGTGCCGGTGTCGTCTGGGCCAACACGTTCAACCGCTTCGATCCCGCCGCGCCGTTCGGCGGCTACCAGGAGTCGGGTTTCGGCCGCGAAGGCGGACGCACCGGACTGGAGGCCTACCTCGATGTCTGACCGTATTTCGGTGGCGAAGACCTACAAGCTCTACATCGGCGGCAAGTTCCCGCGCTCGGAATCGGGCCGGGTGTACCCGGTCACCGACAGCAAGGGCAAGTTCCTGGCGAACGCCTCGCACGCGTCCCGCAAGGACGTCCGCGACGCGGTTTCCGCCGCCCGCAAGGCTTTCGGCGGCTGGTCGGCGGCGACCGCGTACAACCGCGGCCAGGTGCTGTACCGGGTGGCGGAGATGCTGGAAGGCCGTCGTGAGCAGTTCGTCGCGGAGGTTTCGGCGTCCGAAGGCGTCGCGGCCAAGAAGGCCCAGTCCATTGTGGACGCGTCGATCGACCGCTGGGTCTGGTACGCGGGCTGGACGGACAAGATCGCGACCGTACTCGGCGCGGCGAACCCCGTCGCGGGCCCGTACTTCTCCTTCACCGTGCCCGAACCGACCGGTGTCGTCGGCGTGCTCGCGCCGCAGCAGTCGTCGCTGCTGGGCCTGGTGAGCGTGCTGGCCCCGGTGCTGGCGACCGGCTCGACCGCGGTGGTCGTCTCCAGCGCGGACCGGCCGCTGCCCGCGATCACGCTTTCGGAGGTCCTCGCGACGTCCGACCTGCCTGGTGGCGTGGCGAACATCCTGACCGGACGCGCGGCGGAACTGGGCTCGTGGCTGGCGTCGCACGCGGACGTCAACGCCCTCGACCCGACCGGCGCGGAGCCTTCGGCCCGTGCCGACCTGGCGCGCGACGCGGCGGGCACCGTGAAGCGCGTCCTGACCGTCCCGGACGCCGAGCCGGACTGGACCGCCGACGCCGACATGGCGCGGCTGCGGCGGTACCTGGAGGCGAAGACCGTCTGGCACCCCCTGGGCGTCTAGCCCCTTGGCGCAATTAGTCCCCTAGTTGCGTGCGGCCGGATCGCGTTTAGCCCGCTAAACGCGATCCGGGCCCGGGCGCAAGTAGTCCGCTGGTGGCGGGTTCAGGTCGGCGCCGGTCAGGGCCCGGCCCGGAAGCAGCTCGTTCGAGCCCGCGGCCCGCAGGCCGTCGATCATGATGCCGATGCACCGCCGGGTCGCCATCCGCGCGACCTCCTCGCCCTTGCCCGGCATCTGCCGCAGCACGGTCGCGAACAGGATCGCCACATCGCCGGTCGCGACGTCCGCGCGGAGCCGCCCCTCCGCCTGCGCTCCCCGGACGAAAGCGTCCATCACCAGCAGCAGCTCGTCACGCAGGGCTTTGATCGCGGGATCACTCGTGAGGATCGCCAGCGCACGAGGTGACACCATCGCGAGCTGAATGCTCAGCTGTAGCTCCATCGACTGGTGCAAGAGCCGGATCAGGGCGTCCCAGTCAGACGACTCCTGGTCCTTCGCGGCCTTCGCGTCCCTGAGAACCCTGTCGAAATTGTCGACGGCGACCGCCCGGATCAACGCGTCCCGGTCCGGGAAACGCCGGTAGAGGGTGCCGACGCCGACGCCCGCCGAGCGCGCGATCTCCTCCATCGGGACCTCGGGTCCCTGAGCGGCGAAGATGACTCTCGCGGCGGCCAGGATCTGATCCCGGTTCCGGCGCGCGTCGGCACGCAAGCGGGTCTCGGGGTCGGCTGTCATGGTCCTCGCCTCTCAAGGGTGCTTCGGCGCCGTGATTCTCGCACGTACGCGCGTCCCCTTCACGCTTCCCGGAGAACCACCCCTTCGCGAGTGGACGACCTGCCTCCGCTTGAGTACCTTGGGTGACATAAGCGGAATAAAACCATCCGCATACGTTTTGGGGCCCTGTCCGATATCGCCCGAACCCACCCGACACCCTGGGGAAGGACAAACCCGATGACTGATGTCGAGGAAACCACCGCCACCTTGCCCCTGGCGCGAAAATGCCCGTTTTCGCCGCCTCCGGAATACAAGAACCTTCGCGAGGAAAGTCCGATTTCCCGGGTCGGTCTGCCTTCCGGGCAGACGGCTTGGGCACTCACCCGGCTCGAAGACATCCGCGAAATGCTGAGCAGCCCGCATTTCAGTTCCGACCGGCGGAATCCGTCGTTCCCGATGATGGTCGCGCGGCCGGTCCGCCCGGAAGACGATTCATTCCGCCCGTCCCTCATCGGGATGGATCCGCCGGAGCACAGCCAGGCCCGGCGCGACGTCGTCGGGGAATTCACGGTCAAGCGCATGAAGGCGTTGCAGCCGCGGATCCAGCAGATCGTCGACGAGCATATCGACGCCCTGCTCGCGGGTCCCAAACCCGCCGATCTCGTCCAGGCGCTTTCCCTGCCGGTTCCGTCACTGGTGATCTGCGAACTGCTCGGCGTCCCCTACTCGGACCACGATTTCTTCCAGGCGTGCAGTTCCAAGATGCTCAGCCGGGAGGTCAGCCCCGAAGAACGGCAGACGGCGTTCGAGAGCCTCCGGAACTATCTCGACGAACTCGTCACCAAGAAGGAAGCGAACGCCACCGAAGACGACCTCCTCGGCCGTCAGATCCTGAAGCAGCGCGAGACGGGCGATGCCGACCACGTCGAACTCGTCGGCTTGGCGTTCCTCCTGCTCATCGCCGGACACGAGACCACCGCGAACATGATCTCGCTCGGCACGGTGACCCTGCTGGAGAACCCCGGACAGCTGGCGAAGATCAAGGCGGACCCCGGCAAGACGCTCCCCGCGATCGAAGAGCTTCTGCGGGTCTTCACCATCGCGGAGTCGGCCACCTCACGCTTCGCCACGGCGGACGTCGAGATCGGCGGCACGCTCATCCGCGCGGGTGAAGGCGTCGTCGGCCTGAGCAACGCGGGCAACCACGACCCGGACGGGTTCGAGAACCCCGACGCCTTCGACATCGAGCGCGGCGCCCGGCACCACGTGGCGTTCGGGTTCGGGGTGCACCAGTGTCTTGGCCAGAACCTCGCGCGGATGGAACTCCAGATCGTTTTCGATACGCTGTTCAAGCGTATTCCGGGCATCCGGATCGCCGTTCCGGTCGACGAACTGCAGTTCAAGCACGATTCGACGATCTACGGCCTCCACGCCCTTCCGGTCACCTGGTAGGAGGATCCATGAAGATCATCGCGGACACCGGGAGGTGTGTGGGCGCGGGCCAGTGCGTGCTCACCGACCCCGATCTGTTCGATCAGAGCGAGGACGACGGGACGGTCATCGTGCTGACCCCGGAGCCTGAGGGGGACGAGGCGCAAGAGAACGCACGCACGGCCGTCCACATCTGCCCTGGTCAGGCGCTCTCGCTCGCGTAAGGGCATCACGGAGTCCGTGAAGGCCTCCTTGCCTACTCTCAGGGTAGGCAAGGAGGCCTTCACGGAGCGACGACAAGTAGAGGACTAATTGCGGGTCGTTCTCACGATCACCCGACCCAAGACCTACTTGACCGCGCCCATCGACAGGCCCCGGACGAGGTGGTTCTGCGCGATCCAGCCGACGATCATCACCGGCAGTGACGCGAGCAGCGCGGCCGCGGACAGCTGCGCCCAGTAGAGGCCCTCGCTGGTGATGAACCCGACCAGGAACACCGGCACGGTCCCGGCCCGCGCGGCGGTGAGGTTGACCGAGTAGAAGAACTCGGTCCACGAGAAGATCACGCAGATCAGCGCGGTCGCGGCCACCCCTGGCGCGACGACCGGCATGATGATCTTCCGCAGCAGCACCGGCAGGGTCGCGCCGTCGATCCGGCCCGCTTCGATCATCTCGAGCGGCACTTCGAGGAAGAACGACCGCATCATCCAGATGGCCAGCGGCAGGTTCATGGAGGTGTACAGAATGATCAGCGCCCACACGTTGTCCAGCAGCTGGGTGTTCTGCGAGATCACGTACAGCGGGATGATCGCCGCCACGATCGGCAGCATCTTCGTCGACAGGAAGAACCCGAGCGCGTTGCTCGTCCCCTTCACCGGCGCCAGCGACAGCGCGTACGCCGCCGGGATTCCCAGCAGCAGCACGAAAATCGTCGAGACGACGGTGACGAACGCGGAATTCGACAGGTACGGCAGAAATCCGCGTTCGAGCACACCGGCGAACTGGTCGAGGGTCGGGGAGAAGAACAGCCGCGGCGGATCGGTGTAGGCGTCGGCCTCCTGTTTGAAGGCCGTGAGGATCATCCACAGCAGCGGGAACACGAACAGGATCGCGATCACCCAGGTCGCGACCGTCAGCGCGCCCGCGCCGAACCGGCCTTTCATTTCGCGCCTCCCTGGACCGAGAACGTGCGGAACATCAGGCGCAGCGCGAAGGTCGCGACGATCATCGTCAGGATCACGACGATCACGCCCATCGCGGACGACTGCCCGATGTCGAAACCTTGGAACGCCCGCTGGTAGATGTAGAACGGCAGGTTCGTACTGGCCGTACCCGGACCTCCTTGTGTCATCAGGAAGATCGCGTCGAAACTGTTCACGATGTAGATGGCGCCCAGCAGCGTCGCCAACTGCAGGAACCGGCTCAGATGCGGCAGGGTGATCGCGGTGAACGTCCGCCAGCGGCCGGCACCGTCGACGGACGCGGCCTCCAGCACGTCCTTGGGCTGGCTCTGCAACCCGGCCAGGATCAACAGCATCATGAACGGCGTCCACTGCCAGACCACCTGGGCGATCACCGCCGCGAGCGGGAACTCCGAGAGCCAGTCGACGTCCGTACCGAACACGAAGTGCAGCAACCCGTAGGTCGGGTCGAACATCGTCGTCTTCCACAGCAGCGCGCCCGCCGCGGGCAGGATCAGGAACGGCGTGATCAGCAGCGTCCGGACCACGCCGCGGCCGAGGAACTTGCGGTCCAGCAGGATCGCGAGCCCCAGGCCGAGCAACAGGGAGAAGAACACACAGACGACCGTGAGCACGACGGTGTTCAGCAGCGCCCCGAGGAACGTCGAGTCGGCGAAGACGTCGATGTAGTTCTGCAACCCGACGAAATGCCGCGAGCCCGGCCGCACCAGGTTCCACGACTGGAACGAGTAGAACACCGTCAGCACGAACGGCAACTGCGTCACCGCGACGACGAACAGCAACGCGGGTAGCAGCGGGAGCCGTCGTTTGAACGGCGTGTCGGTGCCGCGCTTCGGAGCCGCCTTCTTCGCGTGGGCTGGCTCGGTGCGGGCGGGAGCGGAGAGCGTGGCCATCACTGCACCTCCTGATACGACTTGCCGACGGTCTGCGCGTACTCCTGTGACTGCTTCAATGCTTCGTCCACGGTGATCTGACCCGCGATCGCCGCCGAAAGTTGCTGGCTCACGCGCGTGCCGAGATCCTGGAACTCGGGGATGCCGACGAACTGGATGCCGGGATAGGGCACCGGATTCGCCATCGCCTTCGCCTGGTTGGCGTCCGCGATCCCGTCCAGCGTCGGCTGCGCGTAGGCCTTGGCGGCCTCGCGGTACTGCGGGATGTCGTAGGTCGACTTCCGCACACCCGGCGGGACGCGGTTCCAGTCCTTGTACTCCTGCGCGACGCGCTGCACGTACGCCTTGTCGGTCATCCAGGACATGAACTTGAAGGCGATGTCCTTGTCCTTGGCGACCTTCGGGATCGCCAGCGCCCAGGTGTAGAGCCAGCCGCTCGCCTGCGTCTTCTCCACCGGCGCCGGGGCGTATCCGGACTTCCCGACGACCTTGCTGGCCGACGGGTCCTCGTTCGTGCCCGCCATGACCGTGGCGTCATACCACATCGCGGCCTGGCCTTGGGTGTACCGCGTGCCGCATTCGGAGAAGCCCGCGCTCGACGCGCCGACCTCACCGTGGTCGCGCACGAGATTCACGTAGAACTCGGCGGCCGCCTTGAATTCGGGGCTGGTCAGCTTGGCGTTCCAGTCCTTGTCGAACCACTGGGCGCCGAAGGTGTTGGCGACCGTGGTGAACGGCGCGAGGCTCTCGCCCCAGCCCGGCTTGCCGCGCAGGCAGATCCCGGCCAGGCCCTTCGACTTGTCGTCGAGTTTCGCCGCGTACTCGGCGATCTGCGACCACGTCGGCTTGGCGGGCATGGTGATCCCGGCCTGCTCGAACAGGTCCTTCCGGTAGGCCAGGAACGACGACTCGCCGTAGAACGGCACCGCGTACATCGATCCGTTGTGCGACAACGATTCCTTGATGCTGGGGATGAAGTCGGCCGAGTCGTACGAGGGATTCGCCGCGATATGCGGCTCGAGGTTTTCGAGCCAGCCATTCGCGGCCCACTGCGGTGCCTCGTAGTTGCTGATCATGACGACGTCGAATTCGCCGCCTTCGGTGGCCGTCGACGCGGTGATCTTCGCGCGTGCCTGGTTTTCGGGCAGCGACACGAACTTGAGGGTGACGCCGGGGTTCGCCTTCTCGAACTCGCCGGAAAGCTCGATGGCGTCCTTCATCTGCGGGTTCGCGACGATCGCGACGACGAGTGTCCGGTCGCCGGTCCCGAGCGCGCCCGCACCGGCGCACCCGGTGAGGGTCAGCAAGAGAACCGCGAGCAGAGCGACTGCTTTACGCACCTTCGCCTCCCGGTAAGACCTGCACCTTCAGGCCGGCGCCGCTGCGCATGAGGGCGAGCGCGTCGGGGTACTGCTCCAGCGGCAGCGTGTCGGTGAGCAGGGCGCCGGTGTCGATGGCGCCGTCGGCGACCAGGTCGAGCGCTGCGCCGTAGCTGTTCATGACGGCCATCGAGCCGACGACGGTGATCTCGTCGTTGTAGATCCGGAACGGCGAAAGCGCGACGCGTGCTTCGGCGGGAGCGACGCCGAAGACCAGCAAGCGGCCGCCGCGCTGGAGCGAGTCGAAAGCGGCCTCGATGGCAGGCGCGGCACCGGTGCAGTCCGCGGCGGCGTCGAACTTCTCGTCGTCCAGTTCCTTCACGTCACTCGCGACCGCGACCGCGCCAAGGTCTTTCGCGCGGCCGAGGCGGGAGGTGTTGCGGTCGACCATCGTGACGTGGGCGCCCGCGCGTTGCAGCAACTGCTGCATGATCAGGCCCATCGTGCCCGCGCCGACGACGAGGAACCGTTCCCCCGCCTCGACGCCGATCCGGCGCACGCCATGGACCGCGCAGGAAACCGGTTCGACGAGCGCGCCCTGTTCCCAGGTCATCGTGTCCGGCATCCGGTAGCAGTTCGCGGAGGGAACGGCGACGTACTCGGCGAAAGCGCCGTTCACGGTGTCCCCGGTCGCGTTCCAGTTCTCGCAGAGGTTGCCGCGGCCGGACCGGCAAGGCTTGCAGTAGCCGCAGAACAGCGACGGGTCGACGGCCACCCGGTCGCCGATCTGCCAGCCACCCGGCACATCGGCGCCGAGTTCGACGATCTCGCCGGCGAACTCGTGGCCGGGGACGATCGGGTAGGGCGTCGGCGGGAAATGCCCGTCGGCGATGTGGAGATCGGTCCCGCAGATCCCGCAGGCACCGACCTTGACGACGACCTGGCGATCCCCCGGTTTGGGATCGGGTACCTCGCCGACCCTGATCTCCCCGGGCTTGTCCACGATCGCGGCACGCATGCCAGCTCCTCTTCTCTCCGCTCAGATGAGCGGGACAGGCTTATGCTTTTGACTGCATGTTCAGGAATGGTGAACTTTTCCCTGGTGTTACGTCAACCTTTGGCGCTGATTTCGCGTTACAATGCTCATATGAGCGCGAAGAAGCAGGCTCTCGGCCTGGTGGAGTCACTGCGCCTGGCCGCGGTGGCACGGCGGTTCTACGAACAGGGCGCTTCGAAACTCGAGATCGCCGACGAGTTCGGGATCAGCCGGTTCAAGGTCGCGCGAATGCTGGACACGGCCAGGGAAAGTGGCATCGTCCGGGTCGAATTCCACCTGCCCGCGCCGGTCGATCTCGTGCTGTCCGAGGAGATCCGCGCCGCGTACCGGCTGGACAGGGTGCTCGTGCTCGAACGAGCGCCGGAACCGGAATCCCGCGAGGTGGCCCGGCGGAAGATCGGCACGCTCGCGGCTCAGCTCCTGGCCGAAATCGTCACTCCCGGCGACGTTCTCGGGTTGTCATGGGCACGTTCCGTGAACGCGATGACCGACGCGATCCGCTCGCTGCCGAACTGCCCGGTCGTGCAACTGTGCGGGGTGCAGGCGGGGATGGACATGCGGGACCGATCGGTGGAGACGGTCAGCCGCGTCGCCTCCGTCTCCGGCGGGCAGGCGTACCCGATCTTCGGCCCGCTCGTCCTCCCCGACCGTCGCACCACCGAGACGTTGCGACGGCAGCCGGGCATCGCGGAAACCTTCGGGCAGTTCAAGAACCTGACCAAGGCGGTCGTCAGCATCGGCGCGTGGAAACCCGAGGAATCGACGGTTTACGACGCGCTCGACGAAACGGAACGGGACGCGATAGCGAAACGCGGTGCCAAAGCGGAGGTCGCCGCGCGCCTGTTCGACGCTAACGGGACCCCGATGTCCACCGGGCTGGCCCACCACGTGCTGGCCATCAGCGCCGAAGAGCTGCTGGCGGTCCCCGAGGTGATCGCGCTGGGCTACACGGAACCGAAAGCCGAGGCGATCGACGCCGTGCTGCGCTCCGGCATGGTCTCGACGCTGATCACCGACGCGGCCGCGGCCGTCCCGCTCCTCAAACTGGCCGAGGCCCGCCCGCCCGCCTGATCGCCGCCCAATCACGCGAGATCTCCATCCAATCACGCGAGTTCGCGCAACTGGGCCGTCTTGTCCTGGGCCGCCATCACGTCGTCACCGTGCCGGAACGCCCACTCCCCGAAGGCCTCGATGGGCTCCAGGAGGCTGACCCCCAAGTCTGTCAGCGAGTACTCGACCTTCGCCGTGCGACCGCAGTCACGCCTGCTGACCAGACCGTTGAACTCCAGCCGCCGGACCGTCTCCGTGAGCACCTTCGTGCTGATCCCGCCGAGCCGCCGCCGCAGTTCGGCCGGCCGGAGCGCGCCGTCCCGCAGGGCCCACAGAACGACCGGGTTCCACGTGTTCGCCATCAGGTCGAAGGCCAGCCGGGCGCGGCAATCGGCGAGGAAGACGTCGTTCATGGGACCTCCGGTAACCACTTGGTACCCGCGCGGCTTTCTACCGTCGTGCTGTAACTCGATCTTAGGGAGCAGCACGATGCGTATCGGCATTTTCGGCGCGGGCGGGATGGCGGAAGCACTCGGGGGCCAGTGGGCCAAGGCCGGGCACGAGGTGATGGTCGCCGCCCGCGACCGGACCAAGGCCGCCAAGATCTCCCCACGAGTGGGGACCTGGGAGGAAACCGCCCGCGCGAGTGAGGTGATCCTGCTCGCCGTTCCCGCGCCGTCGGTGACGGAAGTCCTTGCCGCGGCGGGGAATCTCACCGGGAAGGTCCTGATCGACTGCACCAACGCGGTCGGCCCCGGCGCCGTGCTCACGGTGCCCGATCAGGCGGCCCGGATCGCCGCCGCCGCGCCGGACGCGCACGTGGTCAAGGCGTTCAACCTGTGCCACGTGGACGTCTGGCGGATGACTCCGCCGGTGTTCGGCGGCCGTCCGCTGGCGGTGCCGATCTGCGGCGACAAGGTCGGCGAAGTGAGCGAACTGGTCCGCGACCTCGGGTGCGTTCCCCTGGTCGCGGGCGGTCTCGACCGGGCGGCGCTCATGGAGGCGACGATGGCGTTCACGGTCGGACTGTGGTTCGACGGCCACGACGCCCAGGCCTGTTTCCCGCCCCTTCCGGCCTGATTTCAGGGTCGCCCCCGATGTGCCGGGCGGGGCGGTCGCGCGAACCTGTGCGGCGTGAAGACGAAAACCTGGCGACAGCTGACCGTGTGGCTGCACGTCATCACCTCGGTGGCCTGGATGGGGGAAGCCCTGGCGCTGTTCACCCTCCTGGCGATCAGCCGCACCACCGATGACGGCGCGACCCGCGTCGCGGCGACCTCCATGGCACACGAGATCGACTCGTTCCTGCTGGCGCCGCTCGCCAACGCGTCGGCCTTCACCGGCTTCATGCTCGCCGCGACGACGGCCTGGGGTTTCACCCGGCATTGGTGGGTGCTGGCGAAGTTCGCGATCACCCTCGTCCAGCTGTATGCCGGGATCTTCCTGCTGTCCGGCGCTTTGCAGGACTCCGTCGAGGCGGCGCGGGCGGGCGAACCCGAGCCCGCGCCGCTGGCGTTGGTCGTCGGCACCGCGCTGATGGCGAGCGCGCTCGCGTTCCAGGCGTGGCTTTCGGTGGCGAAGCCGTGGGGCAAGGCCCGCGCCGGCGTGAAGCTGCCGACTGCTCCGACGTGGGTGTTCGTCGCCGCCGTCGGCGCGCCGCTCGCCGACATCACGGTGGGCCTGCTCCTGGGCTACCCGCTGCCCGCGCTTTCGCTGATCGTGCTGGTCACGCGGTTGGTCCAACGCAGGCGGGGGCTGAAGGACGCCTTCCCCTCATCTCACCCGGTGAAGGGCGCTTTCCCCTCATGACATGCGGGGAAAGTCCCCTTCAGCCCCCGAGCCGGTCCACCGCCGTGATCCGGATGACCGCCACCCCCGCCTCGTCCGAAGCCGCCAGATCGACCTCCGCGCTGATGCCCCAGTCGTGATCGCCCGCCGGGTCGTCGAAGATCTGCCGCAACCGCCAGATCTCCGTCTCCTTCTCGATGATCAGCAGCTGAGGCCCGCGCGCGTCCGGCCCGATGCCCAGGGTTTCGTGCTCGTCGAAGTAGTCCTCGATGGCGTCTTCCCACGCGTCGGCGTCCCAGCCCGACGCGGCGTCCAGGTCGCCGAGCGTCCCGTAGGAACGCCGGGAAGCGAGTTCGACGCGGCGGAACAACTCGTTCCGCACCAGGACCCGGAAGGCCCGCTCGTTCCGCGTGACCGCGGGTGGCTCGGACGGCGGCCGCACCGAAACGGGACCCTCCTCTTCGGGGTGCCGCAAGGCTTCCCACTCGTCGAGGAGGCTGGAGTCGACCTGCCGCACCAGTTCGCCCAGCCATTCGATGAGGTCCTGCAACCCCTCGGTCTTGGCCTCGTCGGGGACCGTGTGCCGGAGCGAGTCGTAGGTGTCGGTGAGATACCGCAGCACCAGGCCTTCCGACCGGGCGAGCTGGTAGAAACCGATGTACTCCACGAAGTTCATCGCGCGCTCGTACATGTCGCGCACGACGGACTTCGGCTTGAGCTCGTAGTCGTCGACCCACGGATGCCCTTGCCGGTAGCGGGAATACGCCGCCTCCAGCAGTTCCTCCAGCGGCTTCGGATACGTGACGTTCTCGAGCAGTTCCATCCGCTCGTCGTATTCGATGCCTTCGGCCTTCATCGCCTGCACGGCCTCGCCACGCGCCTTGAACTGCTGCTGCGAGAGCACCGGGCGCGGGTTGTCCACAGTGGATTCCACAATGGACACGACGTCGAGCGGGTACGACGGCGAATCGACGTCGAGGAGTTCGATCGCGGCCAGCGCGAACGGCGAAAGCGGCTGGTTCAAAGCGAAGTCGAACTGAAGGTCCACGGTGAGCCGGACGATCCGGCCCTGCTCGTCCGGCTCGTCGAGCCGTTCGACGACGCCCGCCGCGAGCAGCGCGCGGTAGATCGCGATCGCGCGCAGGATCAGCTTCCGCTGGGCGGGACGGTCGGAGTGGTTGTCCTCCAGCAGATGCCGCATCGAGTCGAACGCGTTTCCCGGCCGGGAAACGACGTTCAGCAGCATCGAGTGGCTGACGTGGAAGCTCGACGTGAGCGGTTCCGGGTCGGCGGCGATCAGCCGGTCGAAGGTGCTCTCCGTCCAGTTGACGAACCCTTCCGGTGCCTTCTTGCGGACGATCTTCTTTTTCTTCTTGGGATCGTCGCCCGCCTTCTCCAGCGCCTTGGCGTTTTCGACAACGTGGTCCGGCGCCTGCACGACGACGTAGCCGTCGGTGTCGTAGCCGGCGCGGCCCGCGCGTCCGGCGATCTGGTGGAACTCGCGCGCCTTGAGATGCCGTTGCCGCACTCCGTCGTACTTTGTCAGCGCGGAGAAGACCACCGTGCGGATTGGTACGTTGATGCCGACGCCGAGCGTGTCGGTCCCGCAGATCACCTTCAGCAGCCCGGCTTGCGCGAGTTGCTCGACCAGCCGCCGGTACTTCGGCAGCATGCCGGCGTGGTGCACGCCGATGCCGTGCCGGACCAGCCGCGAAAGGGTCTTCCCGAACCCGGCGGCGAAGCGGAAGTCGCCGAGCATCTCGGCGATGGCCTCCTTCTCCGCCTTGGTGGTGACGTTGATGCTCATCAGCGTCTGCGCGCGTTCGATCGCCGCCGCCTGTGAGAAGTGCACGACGTAGACCGGCGACTGGCCACCGTGGAGCAGCTCGGACATCGTTTCGTGCAACGGCGTCAGCGCGTAGCGGAAGGTGAGCGGCACCGGCCGCTCGGCCGAGGTGACCACCGCGGTCGGGCGGCCCGTGCGCCTGGTGAGATCTTTTTCGAAGAACGAGACATCGCCCAACGTCGCCGACATCAGCACGAACTGCGCCTTCGGCAGTTCCAGCAGCGGCACCTGCCAGGCCCAGCCGCGATCCGGCTCCGAGTAGAAGTGGAACTCGTCGGCGATGACCTGGCCGACCGGCGCGTCGGCACCGAACCGCAACGCCATGTTCGCCAGGATTTCCGCTGTGCAGCAGATGATCGGCGCCTCGGCGTTGACGCTCGAATCGCCGGTCATCATGCCGACGTTCTCCGCGCCGAAGATCTCGATGAGCTGGAAGAACTTCTCCGAGACGAGCGCCTTGATCGGTGCCGTGTAGTAGCTGCGGCGGCCGTGGGCGAGCGCGGTGAAGTGCGCCCCGACGGCGACCAGGCTCTTCCCGGACCCCGTCGGCGTCGACAGGATCAGGTTCGCCCCGGAGACCACTTCGATGATGGCCTCCTCCTGCGCGGGGTACAGCGCTAACCCGCGCTCGGCCGTCCAGGTGGAGAAGGCTTCGAACAGCGAGTCGGGGTCGGGATCCGCAGGCAGGAGGTCTGTAAGTGTCATCAGAGGACCTATCGTGCCATCCGTTGGTCGCTTCTTGCCCAGGGGTGATCGCGCCCTTCGCCGGAAACCCGTAGGCTTCGCGGTACCGCGCACCCACCGGGCATGCATGAATCACCCGGCCGCGCGCACACAGGCGGTAATCCGAGAGGGCTAAGGAATGGCACAGGACATCATCCCGATCGAACTCGGCCTGCCACAGGGTGACGTCGTCACTCTCTGGGCGCCGCGCTGGCGGGAAGACGGCGAGGAGTGGGAAGCCTTCCTCGGCGACGAGGAGGACCTGTACGCCTTCCCCGACGCCGCGCATCTCGCCGCGTTCGTCCGGACTTCCGAGCAGCACGACCTGCTCGACCACCCCGCGTGGGAGCTCGTGCCCGCGCTGAACGTGCCCGAGCTGATCCCGGACGACGACCACACCTACGACCTGGTGGGCGTCCCCGAACTGGTCGCCGAGAAGCCGGATCAGTGGACGCTCGGCGAGCTGGCCGAGATCATCGGCATCGTGCGTTCGCTCGCGGACGTGTGCGAACTCGATGACGTGCACGAGGTCCTCGACGCGCACGAGAGCTTCTCGCTGCTGGACCAGGGCACGCTGCCCTTCTCCGGCCGCGACGGCGAACGCCTCTGGGCGGATCTGTCGAAGGCCGTCTCCGAGAAGTGGGACATCGTGCTCGACGCGATCGACGGCCTGGTGGCCGCTCCCGACGTCGACGAGAAGGTGCTGGAGCAGACGGCGGAAGAGCTCGCGACCTTCCTCGCGGAATCCGCCGAAGCCGAGGCGGCCGCCGCAGCCGACGAGGACCTCGAAGACGTCGACGTGGACGATGACGAGGAAGAAGACGACGAGCCCGTCGGCTTCTGGGGTGAGGTCGGCATCGACCCGATCAAGATCATCACCTCCGGCTCCGAGTACTACACGCTGCGCTGCTACCTCGACGACAAGCCGATCTTCCTCGGCAGTGAAGGCGAGATCGACGTCTTCTCCTCCGAGAAGGCCCTCATCCGCGCGATCGCGGACGGCAAGGAGCTGGCGGACAACGACCTCGCCCAAGTGTCCACTTGGGACGAGGTGACCACGAAGGCCACCGCGGGTGAGCTCGAGGTCGACGTCGACACCGAGAACACCTACGTGCTCAACGGCATCGCCGACGACATCGCCGAGGGCCCCGAGTCGATCGACCCGATCCAGCTGGAACTGGCCGTCGAGCTGATCACCGACGCCGCCGAGTGGGCCGAGGACGACAGCGTCGAAACCGCGCTGGCCGCCAACGAAAGCCTCGGCTGGCTGGTGTCGTTCGTGCTGCGGCCGGACCCCTCGCGCCTCGAGCCGAGTGCTCCGTTCGACGCCGAGCAGTCCGAGTGGCGCAAGCTCGTCGAGACCTTCGAGAACCGCCTCACGGTGTTGTGATCCACCTGTGAAAGGGCCCCTCAGGTTCGTCCTGAGGGGCTCTTTTCGTCTTTGACGGGCACCAGCGCGATGGCCAGCACCGGGAAGATCGCGGCGACACCGAAGGCCAGCGCGTAGCGGGTGTCGCCGATCACCAGGCCCAGCATCGGCGGGGTCAGTGCGGCGGCGATGTTCTGACCGGTGTTCTGCGTGCCCATCGCCCGGCCCGCCCACGCGAGCCCGGCCATCTCCGCCGACGCGGTGAACCCGAGCCCGTTGTCGGACACGGTGATCACCGCGGCCAGCACGAGCGCCAGCAGCACCAGCCATGGCCAGGTCGCGTCCCCGAGCGCGACCAGCAGCATCACCGCGGCACTCGAAATCGCCAGTTGCCGCATCGGCCGCAGCCTGCTGCCGACGCGGTCGGACCAGTAGCCCGACGCGAGCCTGCCCAGCGCGCCGAGGATCTGGACGCAGCCGACGAACCAGCCAGCCGACGCGGCCGTCCAGTGGTGCATGGTCACCAGATAGACCGGCGTGAACGCGGAGACCGTGAACTGCGGGACGACGAGCAGCGCACTCGCGCCGTGGACCCGCCACAACGCCGGCTTCCGGTACGGCGACGGCGGTTTCTCCCCCGCCGTGGTCCCGGATTCCGGCCGCGGCGGGTCGACGAGGAGCCAGGCGACGAGCAGTGCGGCGACGATCGCGGCCAGCGCGGGCAGCATGAGCGAGACCTGGAATCCCCAGCGATCCGCGAGCGGCGGGAGACCGAAGGCGGCGACCCCCACACCGAGCGGCTGGGCCATCTGGCGGATGCCCATCGCGAAGCCGCGTTCGGCCGGGCCGAACCAGCCGAGGACGGCCCGGCCACTCGCGGCGTTCACTGACGCGGTGCTCGCACCGGCGAGCAGGAACACTCCAAAGAGGATCCCTAGCGAGTGGTCACCGGCGGCCGCGTACACGAGGAGTAACCCCGAGACGCCCAGCCCGATGGCCATTACCAAACGCTCTCCGTAACGGTCCGCGGCCGCGCCCCACAGGATCAAGGTGAACAGCAGGCCAAGGCTCGGCGCCGCGACCACCGTTCCCGCTTCGGCGAGCGTGAGCCCCTCCGCACGCTGCATCGACGGGACCAGGAACGGGATCCCGTAGAGGAACGAACAGCTCGCGGTCTGCGCGGCGAGGCCGAGCGCGAGGATGAGCCAGCGTCGTTTGCCGCCGATCCCCACGTCCACGACCTGCGCCATCATCGCCACCGTTTCACTATTTGGGAAAGTCCTCCTACATAGTGAACGGTAGTTGTCTATGCTAACGAACGCAAGGCCGCATACCCGGGCTTGATGACCGTGTTGATGATGTCGAGCCGCTGGTCGAAATCGAGGAACGCGGATTTCATCGCATTGATGGTGAACCACTCGAGATCGGGCAGCCCGAAGCCGAACGCCTCGGCCAGCGCGGCGAATTCGCTGGTCATCGTGCAGCCGCTCATCAGGCGGTTGTCGGTGTTGACCGTGACCCGGAAGCGCAGCCTGGCGAGCAGGCCGATGGGATGCTCGCCGATCGAGCGCACCGCTCCCGTCTGGACATTGGACGTGGGGCAGATCTCCAGCGGGATCCGGCGGTCACGGACATAGGCGGCCAACCGTCCCAAATGGACCGTGCCGTCACTGTCGGTCTTGATGTCCTCGACGATGCGCACCCCGTGCCCGAGCCGCTCGGCGCCACAATGCTGAATCGCCTCCCAAATGGACGGAAGCCCGAAGGCCTCCCCGGCATGAATGGTGAAATGCGCATTATTCGTCCGCAGAAACTCGAATGCGTCGAGATTTCTGGTTGGCGGAAATCCGTCTTCCGGTCCGGCGATGTCGAACCCGACGACGCCGGCGTCGCGGTAGCGGACGGTGAGACCGGCGATCTCGAGGGCGCGGGCGTGCTGGCGCATCGCACAGAGCAACGTCCCGACCCTGATCCGGCCCCCTCCGGCCGCCACTCTCCGTTCACCTTCGGCGAATCCGGCCTGAATAGCCTCGACCACCGCATCGAGTGACAGGCCGCGTTCTACGAAGAGTTCGGGGGCGTAGCGCACCTCCGCGTAGACGACCCCGTCGGCGGCAAGGTCTTCCACCGCCTCGGCGGCGACTCTGACCAGCGCTTCCTCGGTCTGCATCACGCCGCAGGTATGCGCGAACGTCTCAAGGTACGAGACGAGAGAGCCGGAATCGGCGGCTTCGTGGAACCATCGGCCGAGCTCCACGGGATCGGTGGCGGGCAAGGCCGTGTACCCGGTCAGGTCGGCGAGTTCGGCGACGGTGCCTGGACGCAGGCCGCCGTCCAGATGGTCGTGCAGGAGAACCTTCGGAGCGCGGGTCAGTACCGCCTCCGGGATGCGGGAACTGGTGCTTTCAGAGGACATACGTAACGGTAACCAGCCTGTCATTCCCCTACATGGCGGTAACTCTCATGCTGGACTTAACCCTCAGCTTTGTCGATCACGGGCTGAATCGGCCATCAGGGGCAGAGCTCGGCATTGTCCGATACCCGGGGGCCATACGCACAGCAATTTCGCAATGGATAAGCTTCACGTCACGTCCCTCCCATTTCCCCGCCCACGAAGGACACCGCAGTGACCACTGACAACCACATTGCAGCCCCGTCCTTCGACCGGATGCGCAACATGCTGGTGCGCGCGGCCGAAGTGCGTGAGAGCGAACAGCAGCAGATCTTCGACGCGCTCGACGACATCTACGCCCGTCTCGCCCCGGTCGACTCGCTCGGCGCGGTCCGCAAGCGGCTGTCGGAGATGCCCGACCGCACCGAGACCAGCGTGCTCGCCGAACGCCTCGACGAGACCATGTCGCGGCTCGAAGCGCAGGACACGGCGATCGCCGCCCTGACGCGCGCCGTCGAAAGCGTCGTCGACAAGCTCGCCAAGCCCTTCGCCCAGCTGGACGGCCGCCTCGACGGCATGGCCGCGCGGCTCGAAGGCGTCGGGGGCCGGATGGACGGGCTCGAGGACAAGCTCCAGAACATCCACCGCCGTCTCGACGAGCTCGGCGCGCACCTCGACAAGCAGGACGTGAAGACCGACACGCTGCCGCAGTCGGTGATCGGCCCGGTGCGCGAGCGCGTCGAGCAGGCCGAGTCGGCCCTGCGCGACCGCGTCGACACCGTCGACCGCGAACTGCGCACCCGCGTCGAGAACCTCGACAAGGCGACCAAGGACAGCCTCGCCTCGAACACGGAAGCGCTGAAGACCGCGCTGACCGAGACCGGCGAGATGATCGACGCGTCGGAGCGGCTCGACGGCCTCGGCGACCGTCTCGAGAAGGTCACCTCGCGGCTCGACGGTCTGGCCGAGCGGCTCGACAAGGTCGAGGACGGCTTCACCGGACGCCTCGGCGACCTCGACGGCTCGATCCGCAGCGGCCTGTCGAAGGTCGAGAGCACGCTGTCGAAGCAGCCGGACACCGACTCGGTGGACACGCTGGTGCGCAAGAGCAACGACGAGTCCGTGCGCCGCATCGGTGGTCAGCTGGACGAGGCGATGGCGACCTTCGCGGAGCTGATGCTCGGCGGTGGCCCGGCCGTGCAGCAGATCTCCGCGGCGCCGCCCGCCCCGCGTCAGCCGCGCCGCAGCTCGCGCAACGGCCGGGCGCCCAAGGCGGCCGACGCCAAGGCGAAGGCCGACGGCACCGACGAGACCACCGACTGAGTTCTCTCCCCCTCCCCGCGTTTCGTCCTCTAGTTGCGGTAGTTCGCACCACGCACTTCCGCAACTAGAGGCCTGAACGCGACAGGCTGCGGGCTCTCCCCCTTTAGCGCGTGAAGGCCCCCTTCCCTCGGCTCAGCCGGGCGAATTCTCGGGGTCCTCGCAACACCTGATGGCTTATGTGGCTGCCAGTAGATCACGCAGGCGCTCGGCTGGTTTGTTCCAGCCGAGCGTTTTGCGTGGCCGGCCGTTGAGTTGCTGGGC